>CAMXQV010000021.1 GCA_947245515.1 uncultured Clostridium sp.
AAAATGAGTGAATTTCTTCACTCATTTTTTAGTGAGACTTTTTTTACAGCCCCTTAATTTTTGATTATTATTTCTTGCACCTTTTGGTGATATTCCATGCATTTTTTTAAAGGCATTTGAAAAAGATACTGGAGAATCATATTGATATTTTAAGGCAATATCTATAATTTTTTCCTTTGTTTCTTTTATTTCTTCTGCTGATTTACTTAACCTTCTTTTTCTAATATATTCTGTTAATGTCATTCCTGTTAGAAAGGAAAAAGTTCTCTGCAAGGAATATGAAGATATTCCAACTATTTTAGCTAATTCATCATAATTAATTTCACTTGTAAGTTGTTTTTCTATTGTGTCAATTACTTTATTTAAATTATCATAACACTTCATTTAAACTACCTTTATTTCTACTTACTTCCTTATTAAAATTATCTTCTTTTTCTCTTAAATATATTAACTAATATGAAAGTTCAAGCTAATAATCCCAAAATATTTTGAACTCCTAAAAGATTCCTATAATTTCTCCATTTTCGTCTATATCTATACTATTTGCTGCTGGAACTTTTGGAAGTCCTGGCATTGTCATTATCTTTCCTGTAAGTACAACTATAAAACCAGCACCTGATTTTAATTCTACGTTTCTAATAGTAATATTATAATCTCCTAGACCTTGTAAATTTTTTGGATCATCTGAGAAAGAATATTGTGTTTTCGCTATACATATTGGTAATTTTCCATAACCTAATTCCTGTATTTTTTCTATTTGTTTTAAGGCTTCTTCAGAATATTCAATAGCTTTTGCACCATATATATTTTTTGTAAGTTTTTCAATCTTTTGCTTAATTGTATCTTCTAGTTCATATATAAATTTAAAGTTTTCTTCTTTATTAACTAAATTTACAATTTTATTTGAAATATCAGATGCACCTTCTCCTCCTTTAGCCCAGCCTTCTACTAAACTTAACTCTACATGTTTTTCTTCTAGTTTTTTTCTTAAATATTCAATTTCTTTCTCTGTATCTTGATTATATTTATTTATTGCAACTATTACATTTAGACCAAATTTGTTTTTTAGGTTATCAATATGATGAAATAAGTTATCTAATCCTTTTTCTAAGCCTTCTATATTTTCTTCTTGAATTCTTTCTTTTTCAATTCCACCATGATATTTAATTGCTTTTATGGTTGCAACTAAAACAACTACATCTGGTTTTAGTTCAGCATTTCTACATTTTATGTCTAAGAATTTTTCTGCACCTAAATCTGCTCCGAAACCTGCTTCTGTAATAACATAATCTCCTAATTTTAAGGCTAGTTTTGTCGCAATAATACTATTACACCCATGTGCTATATTTGCAAAAGGTCCTCCATGGACTATTGCTGGTGTATGTTCTAAAGTTTGTACTAGATTTGGTTTTATTGCATCTTTTAGTAAAACTGTCATTGACCCCTGTGCATGTAAGTCTCTTGCATAGATTGGTTGTCCCTCTTTATTAAATCCTATTAAAAGGTTTCCTAATCTTTGTTTTAAATCTTCTATATCCTTAGCCAAACATAAAACTGCCATAATTTCAGAAGCAACTGTTATATCAAATTTGTCATGTCTTGGTACTATTTTTTGCTCGCCTGATAAACCTGTTTCAATTTCACGCAATTGTCTGTCATTTAAATCTACACATCTTTTCCATATTACTTTATCAAAACCTAATTCATTTCCAAAATAGATGTGATTATCTATTAAGCTTGCTAATAAATTATTCGCAGATGTAATTGCATGAATATCTCCTGTAAAATGTAAATTGATATCTTCCATAGGAGCTATTTGCACTCTTCCTCCACCTGTTGCCCCTCCTTTTATCCCAAATACTGGTCCTAAAGATGGCTCCCTTAAGGCTAAAATTGATTTTTTTCCAATTTTTCTTAATCCATCTGCTATTGCTATAGACATTGTTGTTTTTCCTTCTCCTAAGGGTGTTGGACTAATTGCTGTTACTAAAATAAGTTTTCCATTTTCTTTATCTTTTAGATTTTCATATACTTTATTAGAAATTTTTGCTTTATATTTTCCATATTGCTCTATGTCATCTTCTTTAATACCTAGTGTTTTTGCTATATCAACAATTTTTTCTAATTTTGTATTTCTTGCAATTTCTATGTCTGTCATATTAATTTCCTCCTTTACTTTTACATTAGAAAATTAATCCTGCAATAACTCCAATTAAAGCACCTACAAATACTTGAACTGGAGTATGTCCTAAAACCTCTACTAATTTTTCTGAAACTTGTAAGCCTGTTAACCCTGGTGTTTCTATTAATTTATTTAATAATTCTGCTTGCTTTCCAGCTGCCCTTCTAACACCACATGCATCATACATTACAACAAACGCCATAATTAAGGCTACTGCAAAAATAGAACTATTTACACCTTCATATTTACCAATTAAAGTAGCTAAACCAGCCACAACTGCTGAATGAGAACTTGGCATACCTCCAGCTCCCATTATTCTTTTAAAATTAAATTTTTTTGTTGTTACTAAATCCCAAATTACCTTAAATAATTGTATACCAAACCATAAAAGAAATGGTATATAAATATATTTGTTCTGTAAAAATGCTATAAAGTCATTTTTCATTTTTTATCTCAATCCTTCCTTAAGGCACAAATCTGGTTGAAAATAAATTTAATAATTTTCAACCTTTATCCTCTTTTATCTTAATTATTTCTTTATATATTGATGTATTTGCTTATGTAGTAACAATTAATCTTCTGTTTCAAATTTTTCTTCTACTACTTCACCATCTTTATTAATTAATATTGTAATTTTCTTTTCCGCATCTTCTAAGATTTTATTACATTCTTTTGATATTTTTATTCCTTCTTCAAATTTTGAAACTGATTCATCTAGATTTAATTCGCCTTTTTCTAATTCAGTTACAATTTCTTCTAGTTTACTCATTTGTTCCTCAAAACTGTTTTTCATTATTATTTTCCTTCCTTTCTTGAAAGGCACAAATCAGAATGAATAAATTTTCCAATTTTTTGGATATTATTCAATCTTAACTCCTTTATTTTTTTAGTCTTAATTATAATTGAGTTGTTTCTCCTGTAGCTAAATTAACTTGATACCATGCTTTTACCTCTGTTGTTTCTTTGCTATTTACTGATACCATATAAATGTTTCCATCATGGTTTGCAATATTGTAACTTACAGTACTATCTTTAGAACCCCATTGCTTTTTTACTAATTCTAATACTTTTTCTTCATCTGTTGATCCTTCATCTTCTGGAATGCTTTCTTGTTCTTCTCTTCCTATAATTTGATTCTGTGAAGTTTGATTATTTTGTTGTGTTTGTTGGTTATTTTGACTATTGCTTGAAACTTCATTTTTTATTTCTTGCTCTGTTTCTTCTTCATTTTGTATATCATCTTCTATATCTTCATCAATATGTGAGTTTTGTTCTGGATCTTCGTTTTCGCTTATGATATTTTCTGATTCTGGCTCATCTTCTATTTTAGCTTTTTTATTACTATTTCCTATTACAATACAAACTATTACAATTATTAGTATTATTATTGCACTTGTTACACCTATTATTATATTTCTAGTTTTTTTATCCATAATATTTCCTCTCTTATTGTATTTTTGCTACTTTTTTTCCATCAACTAATTGAATGTCTATTATATCATCTTTTTTTAAGTCTTCTTTTTTCTTTACTATTTTTCCTTCTTTTTCAATTATAGAATATCCTCTATATAAAGTTTTTAAAGGGCTATATGCATCTAACTTTGCAATTAATTCAATATATTTTGTTTTTTCTTTCTCTTGTCTTGCTTTAATTGTATTTTCTAATTGTTTAAGATATTTGTCTATTAAAATATAGGATTCATTTATTCTTCTTGTTGGCTCTCTTAAAACTGAACTTGACATACATTTTTCATATCTTAATTTCATTAATTCTACTTTTTTTATTAGAGAATTCCTTAGTCTATCTTGTGATATTTGTATTCTTTGTTTTACTTCATAAATATCTGGTACTGCTAATTCTGCTGCCGCTGATGGTGTAGGAGCTCTTAAATCTGCTACAAAATCAGCTATTGTGAAATCTGTTTCATGCCCTACTGCTGAAATTATTGGAATTTTAGATTCATAGATACTTTGAGCAACTATTTTCTCATTAAATGGCCATAAATCTTCTAAAGAGCCTCCACCTCTTGCTAGTATTAATACATCTGCTAAATTATTTTTATTCATATAATCAATTCCATAAGCAATTTTTTCTGCTGCTCCTTCTCCCTGAACAGGTACTGGTAATAATCTAATATATACCTTAGGATTTCTTCTGGTTGATACATTTATTATATCTTTAATTACTGATCCTGTTTGTGAACTTAGTACTCCAACTACTTTTGGCATTATTGGTATTTTCTTTTTATGACTTTCTTCAAAATATCCTTGTTCTTCTAATTCCTTTTTTAACTTTAAATACTTTGTATATAAATCACCTAGTCCATCTTCTTCCATTGCTTTTACATATATTTGATAAACTCCATCTCTTTCAAAAACAGAAACGGTTCCAAATACCATGACTTTTGCTCCATCTTTTGGCATGAAAGCTAATTTTTGAGCATATGACTTAAACATTATACATTTTATTAAACAATTCTCGTCTTTTAGAGTAAAATACATGTGCCCTGTGTAATGATTTTTAAAGTTTGAAATTTCTCCTTTAACTAATACATTATTTAAGAATTCGTCATCAGCTATCTTGTTTTTTATATATTGATTTAAATCTGATACTGTTATTGCCATTTCTGAATATTTCATCTTTATTAATTTTTCCTTTCTAAAGCTCATAATCAAAAAGCTTAGTTTATGATGACTTTTTATTCTTTAACTATACTAGCTAAGACACCATTAACAAAGTTTTTTGATGAATCTTCTCCATAGCTTTTTGCTAATTCGACTGCCTCATTAATAACTACTTTGAAGGGTGTTTCTGTATATTTTATTTCATATATAGCTAGTTTTAATATGGCTAAGTTTATTTTTGATATTCTTTCTATTTTCCAATTTTCTTTTAGGTTTTTTGAAATTAATTTTATTATTTCCTCGTCTTTTTCCTTTATTCCTGTAACTATTTCTTTTATATATTTTTGTGCATTTTTATCTTCTAGGTCATTTGTTTCAATATATAGGTCTATGGTTTCTTCAAGGTCATTTTCGTTTTGAATTTCTAAACTATATATTAATTTAAAGGCTTGTTCTCTCATTGCAGATCTGTTCATATTTTTCCCCTTCTATTATTTATATTACATTTTATCTATGAATTTTTTTAATTTTTCTTTTACTTCTTCTTTGTTTTGTTGAACATAGTTTCCAATAAAGGCACCCAAAATTAATACAACAATTGCTAGTATTAAATCATGCAATCTAGTTACTAATATTAATATAGCAATAATAACACCAATTATAGCTCCTTTAAACTGATTCCAAAAATCTCTAAAATTATCCATTTATTTTCTCCTTTTCTTAGATTTTCGTTTTTATTGTTCTTCTTGTTTTGGTGCAACTTTTTTTACTGTAATGTTTACTTCTTTTACTTCTAAATCTGTTGCTGTTTTAATTTTTTCTTTTATTTTTGCTTGTAAATTTGATGATAAGTCTTTTATTATTGCATCTGAGTTTACAATTAGATTAACAAATACTTTTACTTTGTTTTCTCTATCTAACTCAACTCTTGTTGTTACATCTTCAGCATTTTGAAAGTTTAAGGCTACAGAGTTTACTAAGTTTTCTAGTGTCTCTTTAGAAATCATTAGTTTTCCGCTTTCATTTTCTAATAAAACTCCTTGACTTGAATTGTCTTTTGTTTTTGTTGATGAATCAAAAAAGATGCATTTAATTGAAAGCAATATAAAGATTACACTTATCCCTAAAGTTATTTTTCCTGATGTTGCCCCTGTTATAAGGTCTTTTATTACTGTGCCTACTAACCCTATATCAATCCATCCAAATACTAATAAACATAGAATAAATGATACTATTAATATTATTGTAGAATATATTATTAAAGTTGCTTTTTCTATAAATTTCATTTCTTTTTCCTCCTACATTTTTGCATTTTGTTGTTTGTTTTATACCTTTATCTTTATATTTATTTGTTATTGTTGTGTTGTTTCATTTTCTTGATTGTTTTCTTTTTTTGATATTTCTGTGTTAACTCCTTGTACATGTACATTTACTTCTTGTACTTTTAAGCCTGTCATACTTTCTACTGCTTTTTTTACTCTGTTTTGAATTTCAAAAGCAACATCTGGTATTCTTGAGCCATATTCAACTATTATATTTACATCTATTTTTGCTTCTGTTGTTGTTGCTTCTACTTTTATTCCTTTTGCTAAATTTTTCTTTCCACTTAATACTTCTGTTATTCCTCCTGCAAATCCTCCTGCCATTCCTGCTACTCCATTTACTTCTGATACTGCTACTCCTGCTATTACTGCTATTACGTCATTTGATATTTGTATTCCTTCTTGTTCTGTTTTTATTTCTTCTTGAAGTTCTATTACTTCCCCTTTTTCTTCTTTTACATTATTTTCTTCATTCATGTTTTTTCCTCCTCTTGTATATCAAAAAAGATATACTTATTTTTTTTTTATAAGTATATCAATTATTTACTTTTTTTACAACTCTTTTCACTAAATTTTCATTTTTTATAGTCACAATTAGGTTACTACTTAAACTAATCGATTTTTATTGATACATTTAATATATAGAGATAATTAATATTTATTCAAAAATATCAAACTCTTGTATATTATTTCCCCTTAAAAAATCTTGTATAGACATTCTTTTAGCATTTTCTCCTTGAATCTCTAAAATGCTAATTATTCCTTGTTTAGCTTTAATAAATAAACCTTTTTTTTGATTTGAAACAATAACTGTTCCATTTTTATACTTTTCTATACTTTTATTATTAATTTCTAAAGCTTTTTGTATATCCACTTTCCAAAACTTTAACTTTTTGCCATTTAAAAAGGAATATGCTCCCATTATTGGATTTAAACCTCTTACCAAATTTTTAATTTGTTCAGCTGTTTTATTTTCCCAATCAATCCTTGCAATTTCTTTACTTAACATAGGAGCTAAAGAAAAATCTTCTCCTTGTTTTTCTCTAGGAGCTGAACCACTTTCAAGCTTTTCTAAAGTCTGAACTAAAAGTTTAGAACCAATTTTAGAAAGCCTTTCCCATAATTCCCCAGTTGTCTCGCTTTCTCCAATTGAAACCTCTTCTTTTAAAATCATATCACCAGTATCCATACCTTCATCCATAAACATAGTAGTAATTCCTGTAACCTTATCACCATTTAAAATAGCCCATTGTATAGGTGCAGCTCCTCTATACTTAGGTAATAAAGAACCATGTACATTTATACAACCTAATTTAGGAATTTCCAAAATATCATTTGGAAGTATCTTTCCATATGCTACCACACAAATACAATCTGGATTTAATCCTCTAATTTCATCAATAAATTCAACATTTTTCTTAACTTTTTCTGGTTGAAATACTTTTAAATTTTTAGAAATTGCAAATTCCTTAACTGGAGATGGAATAAGTTTCATTCCTCTACCTTGTGGTCTATCTGGGTTAGTAACAACTCCTAATATTTCATGTCCTGCATTATAAATACCTTCCAAACTTTCTTTTGCAAAATCTGGAGTTCCCATAAAAACTATCTTCATAAATATTTCCTTTCTTGCCAAATTGCCAACGTTGCCAACGGGGACGGAGAATTTTGGCAATTCATCAAATTCCATAATATTTCTATTGCTACTTATTTTTATTTCTATCATGTATATGTAGCTTTTTTCCATTACTGCCTTAAGAACTTATATCATTTCAAGGTCTAAATATACTTTATCATCTCTTTGTATAATTGATACTTTATTTGTATCAAAAGTCATTTGCTCACTATTACTAGCTTTTAACTTTTCTATACATTTTAATACTGAACCATTTTTAATATTTTCTACTGCTTGCTTACTTCTATTATTAGGTATCCAAGTAATAGTGGTATTTGCTATCATATTTTGACCTTTTTTTGTTATTATTAAATCTAGTAATTTATAGACTAATTCAACAGTATAATTAAAGTCCTTTAAAGACTTCATTATTGGACTGAAATGAAAAAAATGCTCTAAATCAAATAAGTTCTCCCAAAATAATTTAATATCAATATTTTCATCTTTAAACTTTTTTTCTACTTTTCTTTCTACTTCTTCTGAATCTGATGCTCCTAGTAAATCACACAATCTTTCTATTGCTACTTGCTTTTTATTTCTATTATGTGGCTTTTTTTCTATTACTTCATTAAAAAATTTATAGGTTCCTTTTAATCTGTTATATTTTCCTTCATTAAAAATAATCTCATTTACTGCAATTACATCACCTATTGTAAATAAAAATAAAATCTTAGAAATTTCCCTAATATTAACCTTTGTCTCTTCTATTTCTTTTACAAGTTGCTTAAAATTACTTTCAACAAAGGCATCACTACCTTCTCCTGATAGATTTGAATATATTATGTGGTTCTTTATTAGAGTTTTCATAATTTGTATTAATTCTTCTATTGTTATTTCTATTTGATTCAAATTCAAGAAATCTTGCGTAATTCCTATATCTATAAGAATTTGCTCTACATATTTTATTCCCATTAAAGCATGTTCTTTTTCATCTTCTACAACACCTATATCATGTATAAAACAAAATATTTTTAATATAAATTTCGAAGTATTGTTAAGTGTTTTATATACTTCACTTAATTTTTTTATAATTGAAGTCATATAGTTCTTAGTAGTTTCCTTAAAATTAACAGGTACTATATTATTTGCTATGTTATAATTTACAATTTGATACACATAAATTACATGTGTCATCCATCCATTTATTTTGTATGAATTAATTCCACCTTTTATTACTTGATTAGATTTATATATTATTTCACTTATTTCATCTAAGTAATTCTTTTCAAAGGTATTATCTATATATTTACTATTTAGTATCCAAAGTAATTGATGTGAGTTCTTATCTTTAAATATTTTTGAAAAATTTATTTTTAGTTCTTCTTGATTAATTTTAATTTTATTCAATTCTAAGGTTTTCTCTAGATATTCCCTATAGTTTCTTCTTTCTCTAATAAATTCTTCTTGATTATCAATATCTTTTAATTTTTCACCAAAGAGCTTATGAAATTTATCATATTCGAAAAATAATCTTTTATTATCTAACTCTATTATCATTAATTTTGCTCCTTTTATCATCTAAGATTAACATTACCAATTAGAAAATTTTCAAATGTCTCTATCTCACTGAGCAGAAAATTGCCAAATTTCTCCGTCCCTTTTGGCAATTTGCCATTATTTTTCAGGTTCAATATATTCTAAAGTTCCTGGTATTATTTTGTCCATAAATATCTCACCATTTAAATGATCAATTTCGTGGCAAATAGCTTGAGCTAGTAGTTCTTTAGCTTTTACTTTCATTTTTTTACCTTTTCTGTCTGTATATTCTACTATAACTTCAGCTGGTCTTTTTACTTTTGCAAATTGATTTGGAAAGCTTAAACATCCCTCTTCTACCTCTTGTTCTCCTTTAGTTTTTATTATAACTGGATTTATTAGAACTATTGGGCCTTTATCATCATACAAATCTATAACAATTACTCTTTTTAATATTCCTACTTGAACTGCTGCTAATCCAACTCCATTATATTTATGCATGGTTTCTATCATATCATCAATTAAAATTTGTAATTTATCGTCTATAGTTTCTACTTCTCTAGATTTCTTTTTTAAAATTTCATCTCCATCATACCTTAAATTTCTAATTGCCATTATTATTCCCCATTTCTTTATATTTTTTATATTTTTTGATTTACATCATATTATTAGGATTAACATCAATTGATATTTTTGTTGTTTTAATATTTTTTTTATAAAACTTTTTTAAGCATTCATTTAAAATATTATTGATATCTTCATTCATTTTTCCTTTAATAATCATTCTCCATCTATAACGATTTTGAAGCTTATCAATTGGAGCTGGCATAGGTTTAAATACCATACAAGATCTTGGTAACCTTGGTTTTAAATATGTATATATGCCATTACTTATTTTTATTATTTCTTGTTCTATTAAACTATTAAAACTAATCCTTATTATATCGCAAAATGGAGGATATTTCAACTGTTCTCTTAATGCAATTTCAGTTTCATAAAAAATATCATAATTTTGCTCTTTCGAACATTGTATACTAAATTCATCTGGATTATAGGTTTGAATTATCACCTTACCTGATAATTTATCTCTTCCAGCTCGTCCGAGCTACTTGTGTTAATATTTGAAAGGTTCTTTCACTTGCTCTATAATCATCAATATTTAATGAACTGTCTGCTGCAATTACACCAACTAAAGTGACTTTTGGAAAATGATGCCCTTTTACAACCATTTGTGTTCCTATTAATATGTCAATATTTTCTTCTCTAAATTTATTTAAGATTTGTTCATGTGAATTTTTCTTAGTGACTGTATCAACGTCCATACGAAGGGTTGTAGCGTTTGGAAATTGCTTTTGTATTTCTTGCTCTAATTTTTGAGTTCCTGTACCAAAATATCTTATTTTATCACTATGACATTCTGGACAAACAGTTACTACCTCCTGTTCATATCCACAATAATGACATTTTAACTTATTTTCATAACTATGATAAGTTAAACTAATATTACAATTTTTACATTTAATAGTATGTCCACAAGTTCTGCACATTATAAAGGTTGAATAACCTCTTCTATTTAAAAATAATATTGTTTGTGTTTTTTGTTGCAAATTTTTTTCTATTTCAGTATATAAATCTACACTTAACATAGAATGATTTCCATTTGCCAATTCTTGCTTTAAGTCAATTATCTTAACCTCTGGTAAAGATGCTTGATTTGCTCTTTTTGTTAAAGTTAAAAGTTCTATTTCTTTATTTTCTTTTGCTTTATAAAATATGTTAATATCAGGCGTTGCACTTCCTAATAGTAAAGGACATTTACTTTTTTCAGCAATATATTTCGCTACTTCTTTTGCATCATATTTTGGGTTTGATTCTGATTTATAGGAACTATCATGTTCCTCATCTATTATAATTATTCCTAATTCTTTCACTGGAGCAAAAATTGCAGACCTTGCTCCTATTATTATTTTCGCTTTGTCATTTTTTATTTTTTCCCATTCGTCATGTCTTTCTCCTATTGATAATTTACTATGTATTACTGCTATTTTTTCTTTACCAAATCTTGCTATAAATCTATCTATCATTTGTGGTGTAAGCGATATTTCTGGTACTAATAAAATTGATGATTTTTCTACTTCTAAAACTTTTTGTATTAATTGAATATATATTTCTGTTTTTCCAGAACCTGTTACACCATATAATAAAAAGCTTTTGTATTGATTTTCCTTTATTACTTTTTCTATTTTTTTATATGCTAGTTGTTGTTCTTGATTTAATTCTAGGTGATTTGTTTTTTCTATCTTTTTATTTATTATTGGATTTCTATCTATTTGTTTTTCTACAACTTCTAAATATCCATTTTTTATTAAAGTGTTTACAATTGCTCTTGAACTGTCTGTAAACATTTCTATTTCTGGTATTGTAGCTCCCTCATTATTTTTTATAAAGTTTAATATTTTTATTTGCTTTTCAGATTTTATGTTTCCTGTTTCTATTTCAAATTCTATTTCTTCTATGTCTTTTTTTAAATATATTTCGTTAATTTTTTTGTTTTGTATATCTTTTTCTTTGCTTTTTGTTCCAGGTGTGAGCATTAATTTTATGCAGTCTGATACATTACAATAATATTTTTTCGCCATCCATTTTGCTAGGGTTATTTGTTCTTCTTTGATATTGCTTTCTAATTTGCTTATTTCTTTTACTGCATATTCTGATTTTTCTTTTATTCCTATTACAAAACCTTCTTCTAGCTTTTTTCCTTTTCCAAAGGGTACTAGTACTTTACTTCCTATTATTATTATTTCTTCTAATTCTTTTGGTATGTAGTAATCAAAGGTTCTATTCAATTTTTTTGCTGTTCTGTTTATTATAACTTCTGCTACCATCTTTTCTCCTATTATTTTTTTAGAAATTGCTTTTATATAAGAACAAATTAAAGAAAATCTTTAATTTTCTTTAATTTGTTATCGCCCAATTTGAGTTTTCGACTGTAAGGGGAAAATCTCAAAAAGCTAGCGATTGTATAAAAAAGACATAATATGCAAAGCTATTAACTTAAGATTAATAGCTTTGCATAACACATATTCTTTTATTTCATAATATTTATTTTTCTAACCATTTTTTATACTCGCTTTTTATTTTATTTGCTACTTCTTCTGGTTTTAATTTAGTAGTATCTATAACTAAATCATAATTTGACATATCTTCTTTTCTTATTTTATATAAATTCCAATATCTTTCATTTTCTAGGTTAAATCTTTTTATAATATCTTGTTTTTGTTCTTCTATTGTATTAAAGGCTTCTGTTTCTTTTCTATTTGGATCTAGAAAAGCTCTTTCTGCTGCAACATCTATATCAACTTTTAAATATACTTTAAAAGATTCTGGTACTGCATACCATCCTAAACGCGCATCTATAATAAAATTGTCATGGTCTTTTGCATATTCTGCTGCACTTTTTTCAATTTGTACATCTATTTCTGGATGTTTAGCTACATAGGTATTAAAACTTGTAATGCTTATCCCCATTTCTTTTGCTAATTTTCTTGCATATTCTCCATTTCTATAAATTCCAAAGTTTAATTCTTGCATTAATATTTTAGATACTGTACCTTTTCCACTTGCTAGATCACCTGATAATGCTATGATATGTTTTTTCATTTTTTAACCTTTTCTCCTTATTCTACTATTATTGTAACCTTCCCTTCTGCAATTTCATTTGCAGCTAAAGTAACTGGTGACTCTTCTTTTACATAGGTTTTAGGTTCATCTCCATTTGCAATTTGTCTTGCACGTCTTGCAGTTGCAATAACTAATTCATATCTGTTTTTAGCTTTTGTTAATAATTCATTAACACTTGGTTTTACCATCATTTTAAATCACTCCTTAAAAACTCTTTTAAATTTTATTCTTTATCTTCTGAGATAGTTTTATCCACCCTTCCTCCAACAGTTTCTGGTTGAACTGCTGATAATATCATATGTCCCGAATCCATAACTAATACTGCTCTTGTTCTTCTACCACAAGTAGCATCTACAGCTGTTTTATTGTCCTTTGCTTCTTGTACTAATCTTTTAATTGGAGCTGACTCTGGACTTACTATTGCTACTATTCTTTCTGCTGATACAATATTTCCAAATCCTATATTTACTAATTGCATATAATATACATCCCTTTCTATTCTATATTTTGAACTTGTTCTCTTATGTTTTCTAATTCAGTTTTTATATCTATTACTGCATTTGTAATTTCTAGATTATTTGCTTTTGATCCTATTGTGTTTGTTTCTCTATTCATCTCTTGAATAATAAAGTCCAATTTTTTTCCTATTGCATCATTAGAATTTAGTAATTTTTCAAATTGTGCTATATGACTATGCAATCTTGTTATTTCTTCTTCTATAGAACATTTATCAGCATAAATAACAACTTCTTGTGCTAATCTTGCTTGGTCAATTTCTTGGTTTACTAAAATTTCTTTTATTCTACTTTCTAATTTTACTACATATTCTTCAATAAGTCTAGTAGATAAGACTGATATTTTTACTATTTTTTCTTTTATGTTTTCTATTCTTTTTAATAAGTCCTTAGCCATTTTAGTTCCTTCGATTTTTCTCATTTCTATTAGTTTTTCTGTTGCTATTTTTGTAACTTCAAGTACTTCTTTTTGTATTCGTTCATCTTCTTGAATATTTTGTATACTTAATACGTCTGGAAGTTTTGATATTTCTGTTACTTCTATATTTGAGCAAATATTTTGTTGTTGTGCTAAGGCTTTTAATTGATTTATGTACATTTCAGCTATTTCTGTATTTATTTTTATTTCTTTTCCTTCTGAAGAATTATTTTCAAAATTTATAAATACTTCTATTTTCCCTCTGTTTATTTTTGAAGATATTTCTTGTTTTACTTTTTCTTCTAAATAGCTTATTGCTCTAGGCATTCTTATTGATATATCTAAATATCTATGATTTACACTTTTTATTTCTATTTGATAATTTCTTAAATTTTGTGATAAATTTCCTTTACCATATCCTGTCATACTTTTAATCATTTATGTTTTACCTCTTCTTTATTTCTTTTTTTGGCTTCTTTTTTTACTGGTTCATCTTTTTTTACTATATCTGAAATATCACTTAAACTTTTTAGATATTCATTTCTCTCTTTTGCATATATAATTGTTGCTTTTAAAACATAGTATATCGCAAAAATATAAGATGAAGTTACTGAATATAATCTGAAGTCATATTTGAATAATTTTATTATGTGCATTATTGATAAAGAATGCATTGCTAAAATTAATAGCTCTATTCCACTTATAGCTATTTTACCATTATCTTTTTTATAAGCAACTTCTAGTGCAACTAGCCCAGCAATTAAAAACATTCCTGCAAATACTTTTAAGTCTTCTCCTAATCTTTCTTGCTGCATTTTTGTAAAAGCTATATTTAAAATCATAAAATATAGTATTAAGGCAATTGCTTTTATTATATTTTTGAATACTTTTTTTGCTATTTTTTGATATACATCCTCTGGTATATTTTTTCTTTTTTCATGTATATCTTTTAAATCATCTTTTTTTACTTCTTCTTGTTTATTCATATTTTTTTATTCCTTTCTTGTATTAATACCTTATAGAAAACAGTAACATGATTAAATTTTTTTGACCTTTTAAATTAGTTTCCATGCTACGCCCATTTTTTTGCTTGCGAAAAGATTTGTGTGCTAAATTTATAAAATGAATTTGTGCATAAAGTATTTTAGCTATCTAATTCATACATTATAATGCTTAATATATTTAAAGCAACTGTTTCTGTTCTTAATATTCTCTTTCCTAAAGTTATAATTTTTGCTCCATTTTTTTGTAAATACTCTATTTCTGTACTGTCAATTCCACCTTCTGGTCCTATTAATACACCTATTTTAATTTCTTTATCTTGCTCATTTTTTATATCTTTCAATTCTTGTTTTAAAGTTGTCTCTTCTTCATTTTCATAGGCTACTATGAATTTATCATATTGTGAACATTTTTCGCAAATTTCGCTTATTTTTATTACAGGATTGATTTTTGGAATTATACTTCTTCCACTTTGTTTGCTTGCTACTTCTGATATTTTTTGCCACCTTTCAAGCTTTTTGTTTTTGTCTTTTTCATTTAGTTTTACAACACATCTTTTCATTTCTACTGGTGCTATTTCATATACTCCTAATTCTACTGATTTTTGAATTACTAATTCCATTTTATCTGATTTGGGTAGTCCTTGATATATTGTTACTTTTATTTTTGATTCTGCATTGTTTTCTGTCTTTTTTAGTATTTTACAGGTTATTTTTTCTTCTTCTAGTTTATCTATTTCACATATGTAGTCTTGTTGCGTGGTTTTATTACATATTTCAAGCTGGTCTCCACTTTTTTTTCTTAGTACATTTTTTATGTGATTTACATCTTTTCCCTGTATTGTTATTATATTGTTTGTAATATTCTTATTTTCTATAAAAAATTTTGGCATGTGTGCTCCTTTATTTATTTCTTATGTTTTCTATTATATGATTTTTATATTTTTTTTTCAAGTATTATAAGATAATCGTTTAAAATTTTAAGCGATTGCTTTACAAGAATTAAATGATAATACTTTAAAAATCCTTCTTGTTAATTTTGAATAGAACAAATACTATTGTTATTTCATCTTTTTAAATTATATTAATATTTCTTAAAATAAAAAAAGACTTTATTCTTTTTATTTTGAATAAAGCCTTTTTATTTATTAATAATTTTCTGCTTTTATTTCGAAGTATGCTTTTGGATGTGCACATACTGGGCAAATTTCTGGTGCTTGTTTTCCTATTACTATGTGTCCACAGTTTCTACATTTCCATATTTTATCTCCATCACGGCTAAATACTAATCCATCTTCTACGTTTTCTAATAGTTTTTTGTATCTTGCTTCATGCTCTTTTTCTATTTCTCCAACTGCTTGGAATAGATATGCAATTTGGTCAAAACCTTCTTCTTTTGCTTCTTTTGCCATTCTGTCATACATGTCAGTCCATTCATAGTTTTCTCCTTCTGCTGCTGCTTTTAAGTTTTCTGATGTTGTTTTTATATCTCCACCTTGTAATAATTTAAACCATAGTTTTGCATGTTCCTTTTCGTTTTCAGCTGTTTCTAAAAATATTGCTGCTATTTGTTCGTATCCTTCTTTTTTTGCTTTACTTGCAAAGTAGGTATATTTATTTCTTGCTTGTGATTCTCCTGCAAAAGCTTCCATTAAATTTTTTTCTGTTTTACTTCCTTTTAATTCCACTTATTTTCCTCCTTAAATTTTATATTAACTAAAGTCTTTCCTTTTGTTGTTAAAATTTTTCTATATAAATCAACTAATACTTATATAATTGATTTATAATCGATATTATATTATCTTATCTTTTTTTATTTGTCAATACACTACAAAATCTTTATTTTGTCTATCATAGTTTTGCTTCGCTAAAATCTTTTTTCTTTGATTTTCGGTTGCCCAGTAATCTCTAAATAATATTGCTATAATTCCCTTTGCAATTTTTAATACTTTTTGTTCCTTATATATAATTTACCTAATGCTAAATTTTTTAGTGGTTCATTCGGTGAATTTTATACCCTATAATATTGTGCCATTGTTATTACTTTTTTAGGAGACATTTCTTCAGTATATCCTAATTTCAATTTATCTATAATATGTTCCTGATTTCCTAAATTCCAAACTGTTCGTGTTGAAGTATGCATATTATTTTTTACTCTATAACTTGGAACTCAGTTTGTATTTGCATAGATTGCTCTTTTCTTTATATTCTTTTTATTTATACAAATATGTTCATATTCATATTTTAGTGTTTTTAATTGTTTCTCACATTCTTCGACACAGAAAAAAGTTAATCCCATTTTATTTGGTATAAAACTGTCTTCATTTACTTGATTGTTGCTGAAACTTAATATTAAAACTTTCATATTTTACCTCTTATTATTCTTGCCCTCATTTTACCATATATTTTCTAAAAAATAAAGCATATAACAAATTAAATGTTATATACTTTATTCATTATATGTTTTTATTTTTAATGTAATTTCCCTTAAATTCATTTGCCAGAATATCCATATGTACATCATCATAATATTTACCATTTAAAAAATAACTTTCCCTTCTTCTACCAAATTCTTTAAACCCTACTTTTTCATAGCATTTAATTGCTCTTTCATTAAAAGATTTTACTGTTAGCATTATATTATTTAGGTTTAAATAATTAAAACCATAATCTACTAATAGTTTTAGTGCCTCTGTTCCATATCCATTGCTTCTATTATTTTCATCTCCTATAAATATGCCAACTGTTCCAATTCTATTTTGATGACTAACATTTGCAAATCCACAATTTCCTATTAGTTCATCATTTTCTAAACTTACAATTGCAAAATTTAACTCATTATTTTTTAATGTTTGCTCAATCCATTCCCTTTCGGCTTGTATTGTCATTAGATTTCCACTCTTTCCTATTCCATCTGTCATTTTAAAATCGCAAAACCATTCTACATACTTTTCTGCATCTTCTATATTTAGTGGCGATAAATATAGTCTTTCTCCTATTAATTTTTTAAAATATTTCATTTTACCAACTCCCTTTTTATATTTGCATTGAATATGCTATACTTTTTACTTTAAATCCAAATTCTTCATAAATCCTTATTGCACTTTCGTTTTCTTCATTTACTGTTAAATATATATCTGTGCAATCATTTTCTTTTCCATATTGTTTTACATGTTTTAATAACTGTGTTCCTATTCCTTTTCCTCTAGCTTGTTCATCTACACATATTGCTTCAATTTGTAATTGTTTTCTATATCTCATACTAGGGTTGTTTTTTTCTTTAATATTAAAAGTAATGTATCCTATAATTTTATCTTGTATTTTTGCTATAACTATTTCTTTTGCTTCTATCATTTCTTCAAAATTTTCTTTACTGATTACCTCATCTACACTTAAAAATAAATCTTGTCTCCAATTTACATGTAATTCATGAACTTGTTTTGCTAATTCATTTACTTTATTAAAATCTTCTATTCTGGGTGTTTCAATTATTGTTTTCATATTATTTTCACTCCTTTAACATATCGTTTAAATATTTATCTGTAAATTCTTGTAATTCTTCTTTTTTATTACTTAATCTATCCATTAATTGATTAGCTTCTTTATATGCATCTTCATATTCTTTATTTGTTATTTCCATTCTATTTAGAGCATTTTTTAATTCTTCTTCATCAAGTAGTATTACTTCTCCTGTCGATGTTACAACAATATCAAGATATAAATCATCTTCATAAGGTACATCTTTTTCTTTCCCAATTTCTCTTGCTATATCAAAATACCATTCTATTATTTCATTATTTTCATCATAAATTGCTGTTAATTTTACTTTTGAATTATAATCATAGAATTCTAACCATTTATAATTATTATCCATTATGCACTTACCATTTGGTATCACAATTTTATCTTCAACTTCAATAAAATCATAAAAATATATGTCTCCTGTAAAATATCTTTCGCTTACTGACATTACTTTCTGTTTTGATTTATTTACTTTTCTACCTACATGTCTATCTGCATATCTTTTCTTTAAACTTATCCAATATCTTTGGTCTATTTTTCCATCTTCAGCTGGTAGTTCATTTTCTAAAACTCCACCATTATTTATAATACTTTTTCTTGATCCAATATTATCTTTATAGCAAACCATTAATACTCTATCTATACCTATTTTTTTACATTCTTCTAATGCTAGTCTAATCATCTCTGTTGCATATCCTTTTTTTCTTTCTGATGGTCTTACACCATCTCCAATATGTCCACCATTTTTTAATAGACTTTCATTTAATTTATGTCTTATTTGTATAGTTCCTATAACTTTGTTGTCTGATTTTCTAACTCCTAAAAATAGTGTTGCTGGCATTCTGTTTTCTTGTATCGTTTCTTCTGATAAATCTTTTTTTATTTTTACTAACCAATCATCAAAATCTTTTATTCTATCTAGTCCTCCATCTCCTGCTAATTCATATTCTCCTGCTTCAAAATGTTCTTTTAAATATTCTTCTATTTGTTCTTTATATTCTTCTGTTGGAAAAACTAACTTTAATTGATCTCTTGCATTCACATTATTCATCTCCCTTGTCAATTCTTTTTATCATACCATATCCTGTATAGTCAAATGGTATTTTCTTAAATCCACATTTTTCATAAAATTCTTCTTTGCCACTTATAGATACTAAGTTTATACTGCATTTCTGTCCTTTTTTAGTTTTATTTTTAACTTCTTTTTCTATCTCATCAATAAGTTTTTTTACCTATACCATTGTTTTGATATTCTGGATCAACTAATACATCAACTATTAAATAATATATTCCATCTCCTATCGCTCTTGCCATTCCAATAGTCTTATCTTTAAAAGTTGCCTTTTTTATAATTATACTATTTTTTATTGCATTTTGCACTACATCTATATCTTTCGTATCCCAACAAATTGTATTTCTCAAATTGTTATATTCATTTACACTTAAATTATTTTCTATTTTAATTTCCATACCATTCTCCTCCTATCAAAAAAACCTCACAAAAGAATCTTTTAAGACTCCTTTGCAAGACTTGTTAATCTCATCTTTCAAGTGTAAGTAACTATTCTTTTTTAGTTACTCTTTATCGCTCAGTTCTTTATAAACCTAGATAAGCTCTTAAATTATAGTTTTTATTTTAACATATTGATCTGCTTTTGTCAATTCGTTTTTTAAAATTATGTTAAGTGTATTTTTTCATCTATAAAATCATTTACAATTTTTCTTATGTTATTCATCCTGCTTTTGGTTTCTTTATCTTTATATTCAAATCTATCTATTAGTACATTAATATATTCATTTTCTTTCATTATTTTATAAGATACATCAAAATTCAAATCAAATGCAAAAGCTAATATACAAACCCAGAAATCTAATGGTGTTACTCTATCATGTATATCAACACATTTTTTATTTAAAATAGTATTATAAACCTTATCTGATAACCTTGATTCTTCCATATCTTCTTTTTTGTTTACTCTTTTAGGAAATATTGCTTCTACTTTTTCATCTTTCTTTACTCTATAATTATCTATTTTATCTGCATCTCTTATTATTTTGGAATGTAATAAAGTTCTTTCATCTAAATTTGCTTCAATTTCTAATCTACTATGATTTTCTATTGCTTTTTTTATTATATTATCGTATTGACTATCTTTTATAAATTTTCTAATCATACCTTTTTCAAATAACATCTTTGAGCCATGTCCTGCATGATCGAATTTAACACTATTTAATTCTTTTGTTATTTTTAATTCTTTAAATCTTCCTATATCATGTAATATTCCTATTAGTTCAGCTAAGTTTATATCTTCTTTACTTAAATTTAATTCTTGTGCAATTTTCTTTGCATTTTCTGAAACATGATATGTATGTACTATTTTTAATTCAAATCCTAAATCGCTTTTATCTTCGTATTCATCTAAAAAGTTTTTAAAAGCAATTTTTGCCTTTTCAATATCTATCATATACCTTCTCCATTTATATAGTTCTATATATATTATTTATTTTGTCTTTCAACATTTCTGCTAATTTTTTATGGCTTTCTTTTGTTAAATGAACTCCATCAATTCCTGTTTCTAATCCTTGATTACTTAAAAAGTAGCAATTATATCTTTCAGCTATATCTTTATAAATATCATTTAATTTTTTTGATTTTTGTGTAGCACCTTCATATTTATTAGTTTGAAAGTGTGTAGCATTTAATTCTTCATTTACTAATGGTGGTACTACTATTAATAAACTAGGATAACTATCTTTTAATTGTGATTTTCTATTTAAAATTGTTTTTACAAAATATTTTTCTAACATTTCACCAACATCTTTGGCATTTTTGTTATATGTAGATTTTAATTCATTTGTTCCTAGCATTAATATAACTAAATCAATTGGATCATGTGTATCTAAACATGGTATTAAATATTCATATCCGTTTTTTCCTTCTTTACCTGGTCTTGTGTCATTAGAAATAAGAGTTCTACTATTTAAACCTTCTTCTATTATTTCAAAATTATTTCCTAGTAATTTTGCTAGAATTTTCGTCCATCTTTCATCATTTCCATATCTTTGATGATTACTTCCAGAAATATAACCCCAAGTATTTGAATCTCTACTGTTTATAATATATAATTTTAATAATAAAAATCTCATTTTATACTAATAAAGCAACCTATTTGTTTTGGAATATTTAATACTCCTTTTTCATCTTTGTATTTAGCAAAATGTTCAGCTAATCCATTGAATTGTTTTTTATCTAAATCTTGCATAACAACACTTGTAAAAATCCATTCTACTAATTCATTTTCATCAGTTAATTTTATTGAATCTTTATATTCATACATTTTAATATTATTGAACTTTTTACTCAATTTTTCTTCTCCATTTTTTAAAGTAAATGTCTAATTTTCTATATTAAAATAATCCATACTGGAATTAAATTCTCTAAATTTTTCATTTAAATATTTTTGAAATCCATTAGTTCCTAAGGTAGAAGCATAAAATATTCCTCCTTTTTTTAGGACACGATAAACTTCTTCAATAGCTTTATTGACATCTGGTACATGATAAAGCATATGATTTGCTATTACTATATCAAAACTATCATCTTCATAAGGAATATCCTGAATATCAATTTGTTTTATATGAACATTTTTATGTTGTGTGTGCTTTTCCCTAACAAGTTGACACATACCTTCTGAAAAATCGGAAAGTGTTAACTCAATATTTATAGGTAGTTCAGCATATTTCTCATCCCAAATTATACCATTTCCACAACCTAATTCCAATATTTTGCAACCTTCACATATTTTATATTTATCGAACATCCAATTTCTAAAACCATACTTATTTGTACTATATCTATCATGAAAATTTTGTCTTTTTTTAAATTTGCTATCATCTTTATATTGCTTAATAACTTCTAATTTATTATTCATTTCAGACATCATTTTTTCTCCTTACATAATTTTATATTTATATATACTCTTTACTTGACTGCAATTTCTATTTTATATCTTCTCCAAATTTTATTCCTTTAGTTTCTATAATTTCAAATTTGCCATTGTTATACTCTAATATTGTGGTAGATACATCATCTATTTCATCTATTTTTTTACTTATATTTAATATATTCTTAAATATACTTCTATGTACGCCTCCATGTGTCACTATTGCAATTGCATCTAATCCTTTACTATCTCTCATTATAAAATTAATTGCTTCTTTTACTCGTTTGTCAAATTCTTCAATATCTTCTCCACCTAAAAATGTTTTACCTAAATAGTAGCCTGTATTTTTATACTCTTCTTGTTGAAATACATAAGAAAAAATATCTTTAGCAAGTTCTTTATTTACACCAGTTCTAATACCATGAGAATTTAACTCTCTTATATCATCAATAACTTTTATCTCTACTTTCATATTTTCATTAAGTATTTGTGCTGTTTGAAATGCTCTTTTATATGGACTTGTATATATTTTTTCTATTCTATAGTTCTCTATCAGTTTTCTACTTTCTTTTACTTTATCTTTTCCATTTTCAGTCAAAGCAAAATCTGCACTTCCTCCATAACAATTTTCTATATCATCTATAGATTCGCTATGTCTTATTAAATAAATTTTCATACTTACAACATCTCCTCTATTTTAAAATTATTTTTATTATATCTTTAAAATCGCAATTTATCAATTATTTTTAGTAAAAAATACACCGAAGTGTACGCACTCTGCATATTCTCTGCAATATTTTTGTCGTAACAGATGATTAGAAAGCTTGTCTTTCTATATGTTTATAGGAAATGCTCTGCTTTCCTTATCCTGCCCTTAAATTTTTTTGAAATTTAAGGGCAATAAAATAATAGATTAATAATTTAGTAATTACTAATCCATATATTTTTAATTTTATAAAATATAAATTCCCCGTATTTATATACGAGGAACGTGTATTCTTTCGTGCTGGTACACAATATAAAATATATTGCACAGCAAATGTATTTCTAAATACATTATAATATATATTATGTACTTTAGTCAAGAAAAATACTCAATTTTTTATAAACATTTTTTTCATTTTGTCATCTATCAAATCTAAATTTTCATTAGATAGTTTTATTCCTGACAAAATATCAAACTCTGTTTTAGGATCATAAATCCTTTGTTTACTAATTACTCTTATTTGATTTATTATACCAACACTTCCAAATTTCATTTTTTGAACTTCTTTGTTTATTTTTTCAGCTAATTCTAATTTTTTATAAGCTTCTGTTATATTATTGTTTAATTCAGTAGTTTTTAAATAAATTTCATCTGATGTTGCATTATTTTGTGTTAGTTTTTTAGTTTCAATTAGTAACTTATTTTTATTTTCTTCTATTTCTATTTTACTATCTTCTAATAATTTATTTGATTTTTCTAGTAACTTGTTATAAATATCGTTTCCTAACATAATAGAGTTTTTATTAATTTTATCTGTCTTTTGAGATGATAATGGAATTACTGTAACTACTGGCGAATTTCTATTGTTTTTCTTATCTATTACAACACAATAATGTAATCCACCTAGTTCACTTCCAATATTAAAGCCTAAATTTACTTTAATTATATCTCCTCTTTCATATGTCTTTAAATTTATAGGATTAAAATTTTTTTCATCTTTAATATAATTTATATAATCTTTTTGCCAATATGAAATTAGATTAACTTTCTTTATATTAGAATTATCATCTATTGCTAAGCAATTATCTAAATAATCTGTCATCATTTTTATTGCTTCATTTTTGTTTTTGATTACATCTTCTTTATTCAATAAATTACCTCTTTTCTTATAATGTGTTTAAATTATACTACCTTTGTTACTATTTTACAATAAGTTTTTAGTGTTACTTGTAACAAATTTTTTTGCTTTTTTATTGTTTCATAATATCAAATTCCTTATATTTCTAATTTATTTAAAATGTTACATTGTAACAAAATAGTAACGCAAATAAATTTTTTACAATTCAAAAATTGTTACTATTACTGAATTACAAGACTTGCCGTTACATTGTAACGTACCTGTAACGATTTTGTTACGGAGAGATAGAGAAAGAACTAGATATAGAGTTAGATAAAAAATTTGACTACACTAGACCAAACTAAACTTTTTATTATTTAACATAATTTTTTGCAAAACTCTGCAGTATACTTTTAAAAATTAACCTGTTATACTTTTCTTATAAATACATTTTACTTGTTGGAGGTATGAAAATGTGTAGTAATTATTCTCAGAAATATTATAAATCTATGTTTAAAAATTATCCTGATGTTGTAAACGTTAAAGAGCTTCAATCAATGTTAGGTGATATTAGTAAAAAGTTGGCTTATCATCTATTGCAGAATAATATTATTAAATCCATTAAAATTGGTCGACAATATAAAATTGCAAAAGCCGATGTAATTTTATATCTTACTGAAAAAAATTGCTCATAACTAGATTTCTGATTAAATCTATGCTATTATAATTCCAATATTATAAATAGTAGGTAAATTCAATTCTGTTATGAACGAAAGGAGTTATTTATGCAAAATATAGCAGAAAACCTACGTAAAACAAATATAACTGTTAGTTTACACGAAAAAAATAATATATATCAAGCAGTAATTAATTATAAAGATGATAACAATAAAAGAAAACAAAAATGGGTTTCTACTGGGATTAAAGTGTCTCGTGGTAATAAAAAATTGGCTTTGCAGAAAGCAGAAGAATATAGAGATCATTTTGAAAAATCTTTTAATTTACAAGAACAAATAAAACAGAAAAATGATGAACAGGCTAAAAAGTATATGTTATTTAGAGAAAAATTGCATATAATGGATTCTCGCAAATATTATGATGAGAATATTCTTTACTTTGACTACCTAAAATTATGGATTGAAAAAGTAAAAAGTAATCTTGAATTAACCACTTATACATCTCATTTACAAATGATTAATTCAAGAATTAAGGATTATTTTACTTTAAATCCTATTAAGTTATTGAATTTAGAGCCTATGCATATACAAAACTTTTATGATATTTTACTAGCTGATGGCTTAAAACCTACTACTGTTATTCGTTATCATGCTATTATTAGAAAATCACTTGATTATGCTTTTAAAAATGATTTAATTATTAATAATCCTGCTGACAAAGTAAAACGACCTAAGAAAAATATTTTTGTTGGTTCATTTTATTCTGAAAATGAGTTAAATACTCTTTTTGAAAAATCTAAAAATGATCCACTTCATTTAGTCATTTTACTTACAGCTTTTTATGGTTTAAGAAGAAGTGAAGTTTTAGGCTTAAAATGGTCTGCTATTGATTTCGAAAATAAAACTATTACAATTAATCATACAATCATAGAAGTTAAAATAAAAGGTACAAATAGAATTTTAGGAAAAGATAGAACTAAAACAAATGCTAGTCATAGAACATTGCCTTTAACTGATGAAATTATAATTGCCTTAGAAAAGGCTAAAAATCAGCAAAAACATTATATAAGGAAATTTAAGAAAAGCTATAATACCAGATATGAAGAATATGTTTGTCTAAATCCTGATGGCTCTATTATAAAACCTGATTATGTTACAAGACATTTTCCACTTCTACTAAAAAATAGTAATTTAAGACATATTAGATTTCACGATTTAAGACATTCTTGTGCTAGTTTATTGTTAGCAAGAAATGTGTCTATGAAAGCTATTCAAGAATGGCTTGGTCATTCTGATTTTTCTACTACTGCTAATGTATATGCTCATTTAGATATAAATTCAAAAATACTATCTGCTGAAGCTATATCTTCTGCTTTTAATTTTAAGAATTAAAAAATCTAGCTTAGCATTTTTTCTAAACTAGATTTAGTTATTTACAATTTTTCAAAATTTTTATTATATTTAATTAAAATTATACTTTGGTTAGATTTTAGTTAGATATAGAAAATAAATTTTCTAACATTTAATCTAGCTATCCTTACAGTAGAAACAATTTCAAAGTTATTTAAGGTTAAGCATTGCCACGCACTCCACATGTGTTGTTTCTCTCTGGTTGCAGTATTATTTGAATGTTGTTTATCGCTTGTAGCAGTATTTTTTATCGCTTGCTTATCGCTCATATTTGTAAACTTATCTTTGCAATTTATCTCTGTTCCATTTTTACAAATAAATCTTATTGTATATGGATTGATTGTGCCATCTTCTGCTACTTCTCCAATTATTACTTTTTCTATTAAACATTCAAACACATCTTTATCGAACAGGGCTATTTTATCTATATCTTTAAATAAACTCTTAAACTTGTTTAATCTTAGTTTAATGCTTTCTGTTCTGTTTGTTTCTTTTAGTAGGCTTTGTATCTTATTTTCTATTTTCAATAATTCTACATTTAAGTTATCAAATTTTTCTGTATATTGCTCTTTATTGATTTTACCTTCTAAATTTAATTCTAATAGATTCGCAAGTTTCTTATTTATTCTCTCTTTGTCCTTTTCTAATTTGTTTACCATTGTTTCTGTAGTATCTTCTTTTAAAATATTTTCAATTTTTTCTAAAAAATTTTCTACTACTTTTCTATTGTCATTACAGAGTATTCTATATCCTTGTACAAAACAATCTTCTAGTATTTCTTCTGGAATTGCTTTACAATGTGGACATTCCTCTTTTCCATGTTTTGCTCTTTTTATGCATTGCCATACTGCTTTTGCACAATTTCTATTGGCATTCCAATTTCTTCTTGTTAATAGACTACCACAAAATCCACAATATAATTTACTACTAAAAGGATATTTCTTGCTATAGTTATCATTTCTTCTTCCTATTTCTCTGTTACCTGCTCTTTTGGTTCTTATTTCTTGTACTCTATCAAATAATTCTTTACTAATAATTGGCTCATGATGTTCTTTTAAATAATGCTTATCTACTTCTCCTAAATTGCTTAACCTTTTATGTGATATTGGATCTATTGTAAATGTTTTTCCCATTAGCACATCTCCAATATATTTTTCGTTTTTTAGAATTCCTCTTATGGTTGATTCACACCATTTTGCCCTACCTTTTGGAGTTTTTATTCCTTTTTCTGTTAGTTCTTTTGCAATACTACTTAATCCTACTCCTTCTACATATCTTTCAAACATATATCTTACAACTTCTGCCTCTTCTTCGTTGATTGTTATTTCTTTTGTTTCAATATTATAATTATATCCATAGCAACCATTATAGCCAATTAGTTCTCCTCTATCTTTCTTCATTTTCAATCCTAATAGAACATGTGAAGAGATATTTTCGCTCTCTTGTTGAGCCATTGCACTTAATAAAGTTAATACTAATTCTCCTTGACCTGAACCTGTATTGATATTTTCTTCTTCAAATAGAATTGCAACATTTTTCTCTTTTAGCATTCTTACATATTTTAAAGTATCTAATGTGTTTCTAGCAAATCTTGATATTGATTTTGTAAGTATCATGTCAATTTTACCTTCCATTGCATCTTGTATCATTTTCATAAAATTGGTTCTTTTAAAATCTAATGTGCCACTTATCGCTTCATCTGCATATATTCCAGCAAATTGCCATTCTGATTTGCTATTTATTTTTTCATCATAATACTTTAATTGTGATTGATAACTATTTAATTGCTCCTCATTGTCTGTACTTACTCTACAATAGGCACATACTCTTAATCTTTCCTTAATTGTTGTTCCTGTTACTCTGTTGATTCTTCCGTTTGTTTTCTCTATGACTTGAATTTCCATCTTTCCTCCATTCCGCCTAGAGATAAAACTTAATAATTTTATATCATTTTTTAGGTAAAAAGTAAATTGAAATTATAAAAGTTTGTAATATTTTAAGACTTTTCTTTTGATTTCTATATGTTCCGTTTCCGTTATTAAGTTTCCTCTAAACAAATTATTTAAGAGTGATAATTCCATGCTACAATTTAGCATAGTATTATCTTTTAAGCTATTAGAGTTATTAACTTCAATATTATAATCATGTAGCATGAAATTGCTCCTTTTCTTTAAATTTAAAAAAGAAAAAAGAGCTAAGAAAAATTAGTTTTAAATTCTAAATTTTCTCGCTCTCACTTTTTCATGCTATCATTATATTATCGTAGTTTTATAAAATCAATTCCCTTTTTATTCCCTATTTTCTACTTTGGATATAATTTCTAAAAAGTACACTAAGTGAACTAAAAATAATATAATTCAAAGTTACAAGTTCACTCGGTGTACTAATACAATTTAGATTTAGTTCACTTGGTGTACTTGAATACTTTTTACTTTTTTGGTGTTAGAATAGAAATATAGACACAAAATTTTACACTTACAAAAAAAGAT
>CAMXQV010000022.1 GCA_947245515.1 uncultured Clostridium sp.
CTATCATAACATATAAAATATTACAATTTTGTAATATTTTGTGAAATTACCCTGCCATTTTTTTGGTTTTAATTCTAAATAAATAGGCTTCTCATCCTTAATACGAGTACTCAGACCATGACCTGGGTAATAGTATCATCAGGCAAAACAAGAAGCTTATTAACAATAGAATCCATAATATCCTCTCTATTAGAAGTAGGCAAATCAGTTCTGCCCCAAGTACCTCTAAATAACGTATCACCTGAAAACAAGTATTTTTCAGTTAACAATTATTTATTACATTTAATTTTAATAGACATATAGTTTATTTGTTTTTTATCTAAAATTAATGGGAACATAATAAATATGTTCCCGACTATCAGGGATTTAAAAATTGACAATAATTTAATAATATACTTATATTTCTTATCTCCAATCTAAGAAAACATTAACTGGTGCAGTTGTGGCATTTGCGGTAACTTCCACTTTCCATTGCCCAGAAGATGGCAGATTCACTTTCCATTGTGCAACTTCGTTTACACTCATTATCCAATCATTAGAAACTACTGTACCACGTGGACTAGTCAAACGAATAAAAAGCACTCCAGTTACACTGTTCGAAGTTGCATTAGCTAGAAAGGTTTTAGTTAATCCAACATAAGAATTGAGTTGTAAATAAAAGGTTTGCTTTCCGTTTGAAGGTATTATATTAGTAGTTGACCGACTTTCTGCAAAAGTCTCTGTAGCTTCTGTTTTTTCTATAGCAAATGTTGTGCTTACATTTGTAGAAAATATAGCTGAAATAAGTAAAATACTTCCTAACTGTTTAATAAATTTACTAATCATATTTTTGTCTCCTTTGCATTGTTATAAATCCCCAATATAATGCAATATCTTTCCAGATATTGTAAATATATATTATTATATTTTTCCGTTTTTGTCAAATATAGAAATAATAATAATACAAAAATAAAGATTAAGTTTTTTATCCTTCTGTTCATAAAAACTCCTTTGTGACAAAATTTTTATTTATTTTATCACAAAGAAGTCTTTTAATATGCTATTTAAATAATCTTTTATGTGAAAAAACTTTATTTTTCAAAGCTGATAATAATAACTTATCTAAGACTATTTATTAAGTCATATAAATGGTCTGTTATTTTAAATCCAATTCCATTGTGTCCTACCACAGTTGTTGCTACATATATTCCTACAACTTGAGTTACATTTGATGTAGGTACCATTGGTCCGCCCACTGAATCCAGGAACACTAAAGCAATTATGATTGAAATTATAATTATTAACAGATGTAATTTTGCCAGTTGAACGATACTGATATCTACCATTTGATGTGAATCCATAACTTGTATCTGCTGGATATCCTAAAAGATCAACATCTATTCCTTTTAAAGCAGAATTAGAATCGTATTTACGAATACCATAATATCCTATTTCATTTCCTACATCTTCTGTTAATGTGCAAACTGCAACATCATGTTCTGTGTCATTATTTTGCATCCAGCTATCATAATAATACACTTGTGCCCACCCGCAAACTGATGCTCCTTCATAAGCACTACCATTATATGCAGGAAATACACACCAGCCTGGATATGCTTTATTTCCATCGTTTTTATTAAAAACACAGTGAGCAGCTGTTAAAGCAAGATTTGATCCAACAAGTGAAGCTGTACCATAAATAGATCTTGCTGATTGAGTATCATTTGCTGATATTCTACAAGTAGCTCTATATCTAGCTACTGTTGTATCTATTACTCTTTCTACTGGTCCTGTTGTTGATTGTATAGATACATCTAAAGATGGTTTTAGAAGTGAAGAATTTTCAAGTATCTTATATGCAGGAAGATTATTTGAATTATTCGAGTTTATAGTATTTCTTTTATTTAAATTTGCCTTTACTTCTTCCATATTTACTTCTTTTGTTTCGTTAGTTTTAGAATCGTACATCATTATTTTTTCATCTGTATTTAAGAAATCGTCAAGCATAGAATTGGTTTGTTCTTAATTTGATGCTTGAACAATAAAATTAGCATTAAAAATTAAGAACATACTAATCAATAATAAAATAATTAAACCCTTTTGCTATTAAATTTTTCATATCTTTCCTCCTTTTTAACTTAATTAGTATTAAGTTTATTTATTCATATCTTATCATTTTCATATTTATTGTCAATATATTTTTATACCATTTTCATCGCAAATTCAAACTTTTTTCGACATCTAATTTATTTTGAGATTTCTTTTAAAAGTATTATTAATTTTATATCATCTAAGCAATCATCTATGGAATGTCCATCACTAGTAACAAATGCAATAGAATTTTTAACTTTTGGCATCTCATTTAATACATATATTATATCTCCTTCTTCTAAAGCAGTTATATCAATTTCTTGAAAATTCTTATGTATAGTTTGTTTAGAATCTTTGTATACCAAATAATATTTATCGTTTTTTATTGATTTACCAAGTATACAATTATCATTTATTTCTAATATTTCTAAAGTAAAGCTATCAAACTTGTAGATTAAAAAAATAGAAATTGCAATAATCACTATAATTAATAATACTGAAGTAAGAATTAGTATCTTCTTTTTTTTCATTAAAACTCCTCCTTTTATTATTTGATATTATAATAATTCTTATACCTGACTATGTAACTAAACTTCTTATATTTTCTTGTTTACCTTTTATAGGTCTTTTGGCTATAGTTAAAATCACTAAAAAGTTTAAATCTACAAAAATCCTATTTTTTATAATTCTCTTAATCACCATTTTTTGGGTTTTAATTCTAAATAAATAGGCTTCTCATCCTTAATACGAGTACTCAGACCATGACCTGGGTAATAGTATCATCAGGCAAAACAAGAAGCTTATTAACAATAGAATCCATAATATCCTCTCTATTAGAAGTAGGCAAATCCGTTCTGCCCCAAGTACCTCTAAATAATGTATCACCTGAAAACAAGCACTTTTCGGACTCGCAAAAAAGAGAACTACCACCTTTAGTATGCCCAGGAGTATGAATAACCCTAAACTCCAAATCTCCCAAATGAATCAAATCACCATTATCAACCCTAGAATCCGCTTCAAGTTCAATATTACCTATACCAATATAAGGAGAAAGATTAATACTAGAATCATTAAGCCCCTCGCTATCCTCCCTATGAATTAAAATCTTACCACCACAACGATTTTTCAAATCAGTAACACCCAAAATATGATCGCCATGACAATGAGTCAAATAAATATATTTCAAATTACCACCCAAAATATCTATCAATTCAGAAATCTTATCTGAATCACTAGCTGGATCAACAACCATAACATCCTTCGAAGCCTCATCAAAAATTATGTAACAATTAGTAGGATCACCAATCCAAGTATTAATCTTAAGTTCTTTTAAAATCATAAATTCTCTCCTTATTTAAGACAAATGGAACTGCTCCATTTGTCTTATGTTTTTTATTAAATTTTATACCTTTTTGAATATTATTAATAAAGTAAAACTATTCTTAGTGTCTCCTTACTTCATATACACTATCAATTTTTCGTATTGAGGTTTGAACTTTGTTTAGTTCTTCTAAACTTTCTACTTCTAAGGATATTTCTATTATTGCTATTCTTTCCCTAGTTGTTTTAGTATTTACTCCTAATATTTTTGCTTTCGTTGTTCCTAGTTCTTTAAGTATGTCTACTAATAATCCATTTCTATCATTTGCATGTATTTCTATTTCTGCTTGATAGGTTGTTTCTTTTTCATTATACCATTCTACATCTATCAATCTGTTTTCTTGTGTTAATAAATCATTTATATTTACACAATCTTTTCTATGAACTGATACTCCTCTTCCTTTTGTTATATATCCAACAATTTCGTCTCCTGGTAGTGGATTACAACATTTTGATAGTTTTACTAAACAATTGTCTATTCCTTTTACAACAACTCCTGAACTTGATACTTTTGTTTTTCTTTGTCTATTTTTCGCTAATTGTTGTATCTTTTCTTCTATGTTTTCTTCTTCATGTTCTTTTCTATATTCTTGTAACATTCTAGCTATTACTTTTACTGATGAGTTTGCTCCAAAACCAACTGCTGCATACATTTCTTCTAGATTTTTATATTTGTATTTTTCTAGCATTGCCTCAATATAGGTATTTTTAAATAAATCTTCATGTGAAAAACCTATTCTTTTTAGCTCTTTTTCTATTAGTTCTTTTCCTTTTTCAAGGTTTTCTTCCTTTTGTGCTTTTTTAAACCATGCTTTTATTTTATTCTTTGCACTTGAACTTTTTACAAATTTTAGCCAGTCTCTACTTGGTCCTTTTGAATTGTCTGAGGTTATTATTTCTACTATATCACCACTTTTTAAAGGTGTAATTATTGGCATCATTTTACTATTTATTTTACAGCCTGTCATATGATGACCTATTTCAGCATGTACACTATATGCAAAATCTATTGGTGTTGCTGCACGTGGTAATACTTTTATTGCTCCTTTGGGTGTAAATACATATACCTCTTCTTCAAAGAGTTCTGTTTTTAAGGTTTCTAAAAACTCTTGTGGGTCTTGTAATTCTTTTTGCCATTCTAAAGTCTCACGTAACCATGCTAATTTATCCTCTTCTACTTTTACAACTTGCTTTTTTCCAAAATAACTTGCTTCTTTATAGGCCCAATGTGCTGCAATACCATATTCTGCTATTCTATGCATGTCCCAAGTACGTATTTGTACTTCAAAAGGTGTTCCCTTTTCTCCCAATAAAGTTGTATGTATTGATTGATACATATTTGGCTTTGGTACTGCTATATAATCTTTAAATCTACCTGGCATTGGACTATATAATTCATGTACTACCCCTAAAGCTGCATAACAATCTTTTATAGAATTTACTAGAATTCTAAGTGCAAACAAATCATAAATTTGGTCTAAAGTTTTATTGTCTCTTTTCATTTTTCTATATATACTATAAAGGTGTTTTGCTCTTCCTGTTACTTCTGCATTTATATGTTGCTTTTTTAATTCTATTCTAATATCATCCATTATTTTTTCTATAAACTTTAGTCTTTCATCTCTTTTTTTGTTTATTCCTTCTACTAATTCATGATATTCTTCTGGATATAGATATTTAAAAGATAAATCCTCTAATTCCCATTTTAAAGAGTACAAACCTAGACGATTTGCTAAGGGTGCATATAATTCCATTGTCTCTTTTGCATTTGCTATTTGCCTGTCTCTTTTTAAGAATTTTAGAGTTCTCATATTATGAAGTCTATCAGCTAATTTTATTAGTATTACTCTGATATCTTTTCCCATTGCTAAAAACATTTTTCTATAGTCTTCTACTTGTTGTTCTTCTATTGATGTGAACATCATATTACTTAGCTTTGTAACGCCTGCAACCATTTCTGCTATTTGTTCACCAAATTCTCTTCGTAAATCGCTATCTGTTACTGATGTATCTTCTACTAAATCATGTAATAAAGCTGCACATATTGTTTGTTCATCTAAACCTATATCTGCTAGTATATAAGCTACATTTAGTGGATGTATTATATATGGTTCTCCTGATTTTCTACATTGGTCTCCATGATTTGTTACTGCATAATTATATGCTTTTAGTATTATTTTACTGTCAACTCTTCTTGTATGTTCTTTTCTTTTTAAGATTATATCTTGTATTGTAACTTCTTTTTTATCCTCTTGCAATTTTATCACTTCCCCTTTAACCTTTTATACTAATTAAATAGCTTTCATAATATCTTTCATATTTATTTGCATGCTATTTACACCATTAAAACTATTAATTTCTAATACACCTACAACATCAACTTTATCACCAATACGATAATCTTCTGCTAAATATCCTATATTAAACCCTATTGCATTTATTATATTGTTGTTATCTTTTAGAGTTAGTTTTAAATGCTTTCCTTCTGATAAGGCTCTTATTGAATCAATTTTTAAGTTTTTAAATACAAATACTGGCATTTTGTTTGCTTCTCCAAAAGGCTCTAACATTTTTAGACTTTCAACCATGTCTTTATTTATATCATTTAAATCTATTTTAGCATCTATATTTATAATTGGCATGATTTCTTCTATATTTTCTTGTTCAGCAATTTCTTCAAACTTTTCTCTAAATTTCTGTAACTGTTGTTCTTTAACTGTTATCCCCACAGCCATACTATGTCCACCAAATTTTTCTATTAAATCTTGACATTTCATAAGTGCATCATGTAAGTCAAAGCCAGGTATACTTCTACCTGAACCTTTTCCAAGGTTATCTCCTTCAAAGCTTAGTAAAATACTTGGTTTAAAATATATTTCTGTAATTTTAGATGATACAATTCCTATTACTCCATGATGCCAGTCTTTTCCACCAAGTATTATTGCTTTATTTTGTTCTAAATTTTCTTTTTCAATTTTTTCTATAACTTCTTTTGTTATCTTTTTTTCTATCTCTTGTCTTAAAATATTATATTGATTTAATTTTTGAGTTAAGTTGCTAACTTCATTTCTATTTTTTGATAAAAATAATTGTAAAGCTTCTTCTGTATGTCCCATTCTTCCACATGCATTGATTCTTGGCGCAACTCCAAAAGATATTGTACTTGAATCTATTTTTGTGTAACCTGATGAATTTATTATTGATTGTAATCCAAGGTTTTTTGTTTGTTGTACTAATCTTAAACCTAGTTTTGCTATTACTCTATTTTCATCAACTAAGGGTACAATGTCTGATATTGTACCTATACATACTATATCCAAATATTTCAAATAGGCTTCTTCTTTTAATTCTAATTTTATTCCTAAGGCTTGTATTAATTTAAATACTACTCCTACTCCTGCTAGCTCTCTAAAGGGATATTTACTATTTTTTCTTTTGTTATCTATTATTGCTAAAGCTTTTGGAAGTTCGCTTCCAGGTTCATGGTGATCTGTTACTATTGTTTCTAGGCCTAAACTATTTGCATATTCTATTTCTTCTATTCCAGATATACCACAGTCAACTGTAATCATTAGTTGACATCCTTCTTGTTTTATTTTTTCTATTGCTTGTTTATTAAGTCCATATCCTTCCTTTAATCTATTTGGTATATAAGTAGCGGTTTCTAATCCTATGTCTTGTAAAAAGCTTTTTAATACTGTTATACTTGTTATTCCATCTACATCATAATCTCCATATATTGTTACCTTTTCTTTATTTTTTAATGCTTTTAGTATTCTTTTTACTGCTATTTCCATGTCTGTTATTAAATATGGATCGTAAAAGTCGTTTCTTGTTGGTTGTAAAAATAATTTTATATCTTCTGATTTTATTAGGTTTCTGTTTGCTAATATTGTAGCTAATAATTTGTTTAATCCATATTCTTTTTGTATTTTATCTATTTGTTTTTCATCTGTTTCATATATCTGCCACTTTTTGTTCATTTTTTTCTCCCATTTTAATTTTTTTATATTGTATAACATATTATTATTTTTTTAAAGGGTTTTTAACATTTTTTTACCTTTTAGATTAGTTTATATGCCACGCCTGTTGTTCACTCGCGAAAATTGCAAAGCAATTTTCTATGAATGCTTTATATTATAGTAAGTTTTGAGAACTTTCTATAATATAAAAAATATGTATTAATTATAACTAATACATATTTTTTATATTATTTTTTTATTCTATTCCTTTGTATTTTTTAACTTTTCCTATTAATATAACAGAACAAACACTTACACTTAAAAGTAAAATAACTATTTTTGTTATTTTTGTTCCTGTTTTAGGTAATATTGTTTGAGCTGTTGTTTTATCTATCTCTTGATTTTTAGTTGTAGTTGGTGTAGTTGTAGTTGTTTTATCAGAAGTTGGCTTATTTGCTGTGTTATTATTTTTTTCACTATCTGCTAAATTCCATTTAAAACGTGTTCCTCCAAATTCTGCCAAATCTCTTAAATCTTTACCAACAAGACCTTGATATAACCAAACATCTTCTACTGGATAATATTTTCCTTTTTCATCTTGCATTTCCATATAAACATAATAATATGCTCCATTAACTACTTCAAATTTATCTGTTATACTTTTATTTGGTATTTGCAAATTAAGATCCTTTGCTGTATATATTGGTGTTGATTTTTTTGCATAATCCATTAATTTTTGTAAACAATTTGCTTCTGAATTTTTTATGGATAATAATATATTATTATCTGTCATTTTACCAATTTTAATATTGGCTTTTCTAGAATCTACTTCACTTGCTTCATGCAAAAATATGGTAGTTGAACTTTGAAGAACAGTTACTGACATTCTTTTTCCAAGCCCATTTAATTTAGGTCTCTCTACTTTTACACTAAAATATTCACCTGTTTCAAATTTTCCATCAGTTAATTTACCTTCTAATATCCAGCAATATAAGTCTCCATTTTCTTCTATATATTTAGTTACTGAATTTTTACTAGTTGTTCCATCTTTTTCTACTGGTATTCCTATTTCTGTCAATTCGTTCCAGTTTTTTGGTTTATTAGGAGCAACTTTATTATGTGTAAAAACTAATATTGTTTGATTATTAAGATCCTTTTTAACAGTTGTGTCTGTTAATTTTGCACTATATCTCTTAAATTCATCCTGACTTTCATCAAGGACTAAACTAACCTTAGCTTTAGAAAAATCCGTCCAAGTTTCTGTTTTAGTTGTTTCCTCTGCTGCCTTTGATTTTGTTGAAAATAATACTATTGCAACAATTAATAGTATTATTGCACTTGTAACTTTAATACTTCTTTTCATATTTCTTCCCTCTCTTTATTTTCTTTTTTATTATTTTAATATTAGTAATTCTATAAGTCAATAAAAATCATATTACAATAATGTTACAAATTTGTTACTTTTTGTAATTTTTTAAATTTTTCGAATTCACTTGAATTTGTTTTATATTTAGTATAATATAATAAAAAAGAAAAGAGAATACAAAGGAGGAAGATACATGCCAAGAAAAAAACAAGAAACAGAGGAATTAGAAAACAAAGAAACAATTTCTATAAAAAAATCTACTACAAAAAAAGCATCCACTAAAACTACAAAAATTCCAACAGAAAAAGAAACCACAAAAACTAGAAAAAGTTTAGAAAAACAATCAAACACTAAAAAGACAACCACAAAAAGTAAAAAAACTACAACAAAAAAAACAACAACTAATAAAAAAAGCAAAACTTCACAAACAAAATCTACTAAACAAATAACTAATCTAGAATATTATGATTTACCTTACAACTATAATAAAACAATAATAAAAATTTTATCTCAAACTCCAAAAACCTTATTTCTTTATTGGGAAATATCAGACGAAGATAGAAAAAATTTCGAAAATCAATATGGAAAAAACTTTTTTCAAGAAACAAAACCAGTATTAATTATACACAACAAAACCTTAAACTATAAATTTGAAGTAGAAATAAACGACTTTGCTAACAGTTGGTACTTACATGTAGAGAATAGTAATTGTGAATATCAAATAGAACTTGGCAGAAGACCTATAAATAAAAAAATAAATACAGACTATATATATATTACAACATCAAATCAAATTGAAACCTCAAATGACAAAATACTATTTGATAAAAATCAGAAAATGGTTTACTTTAGAAATATAAAAACAAAAATCGAAAGTTCAAAACCACTAAAAACAATCTCTTTATTAAAAAATATGGGAAAAATCTATGATATATATGATTTATATAAAGTAATATATCAAAAAGAAAATATAGAACAACTATACGATTTATCAAATCCATCTTCACAAAGCTCATCCTCTCAATTCAAATAAAATATACTCATATCTGTTGAATTAAAATTTCAACAGATAATTTAATATAAAAAAGGAGAATTAAAATGCAACAAAAAAAAGGATATGTAAGTTTTGTACTACATGCTCATTTACCTTTCATCCATCATCCAGAAAGTGATGATTACTTAGAAGAATCGTGGTTATATGAAGCAATATCAGAAACCTATATTCCTCTACTTCTAAATTTTCAAAAACTAGTAGATGAAGGAGTTAAATTTAAAATAACCATGTCAATGACTCCCCCCTTACTTTCCATGTTAGACAATAAATTATTGCAAAAAAAATATATAAAATATTTAAATAAAATGATAGAACTATCAAAAAAAGAGATAAAAAGAACTTCTGGAGACGAAAGACTAAATAAACTATCGCACTATTACTTTGATAGATATTCTAATGACCTACACGTTTTTAAAGATATATACAAAGGCAATATAATACAAGGTTTCAAACAATTTCAGGAACTTGGTGTTTTAGAAATTATCACATGTGGAGCAACACATGGATATTTTCCAATACTATATGTAAATGAAAAAACTGTGAGGGCTCAAATTGCTATAGGAGTTCAAACCTATGAAAAATACTTTGGAAGAAAACCTAGAGGAATTTGGCTTCCAGAATGTGGATATATTCCAGAAGTAGACAAATATTTAAAAGAATTTGGAATTGAATATATTATTACTGAAACACATGGTATCTTATATGCTAATCCTACACCTATATATGGAACCTTTGCACCTATTGTTTCACCAGAAGGTATAGTAGCCTTTGGTCGAGATATAGAATCCTCAAGACAAGTATGGAGTTCCATAAATGGATATCCAGGTGATTACAACTACAGAGAATTTTATCGTGATATTGGATATGATATAGACTATGAATATATTAAACCATATATAGCACATAATGGTGTAAGAGTACATACTGGAATAAAATATTATAGAATAACAGGAAAAACAGATTTTAAAGATTACTATAATCTCCAAGGAGCAAAAGACTCTGCCGAAAAACAAGCTGGACACTTTTTTGATAGTAGAAATTCACAAATAGAAAACTTATCAAATTGTATGGAAACTCCACCAATCCTTCTATGTCCATATGATGCAGAATTATATGGTCACTGGTGGTATGAAGGACCATATTGGTTATATATACTTTTCAAAAAAATATATTATGACGAAAGTAACTTTCAGCTAATAACACCATCAGAATATATAGACAAATATCCAAATATGCAAATATCCTCTCCATGCCGTTCAAGTTGGGGGGCAAATGGATATAGTGAAGTATGGTTAAACCCTACAAATGACTATGTACACAAACATTTACATGTTGCAGGAGATAGAATGTGTGAACTAGCACAACTATATCCACAAGAAAAAGGAATACGAAAAAAAGCTTTAAATCAAAGTGCAAGAGAACTACTATTAGCGCAAAGTAGTGATTGGCTATTCATAATAACAAATGGAACCATGGTAGACTACGCTAAAAAAAGAATAAAAGATCATATAGGAAGATTTACAAAACTTTACTATCAAATAAAAGAAAATAATATAGATGAAGAATTCTTAAAAGATATCTCAAAAAAAGATTGCATTTTTCCAGATATTGATTATAGAATATATCATTGAGACATTTAGGATAGCCCTAATTTGTCTCTTTTTTTGCCCAAAAAATTTCAATATATAGGCTTAAAATATAAATTAATTATAATAATTTATTTATAATATACCTTAAATAGACTTAAACAAAAATGAACTATATTAAGACTGTCCCAACTGTCTCATTTTTTTTCAATTAGCATATTATAGTGTATAAGTTTTGAAATTTAGTAGATACTAGTTTTATTAGAAAGGGGTTTTTAGGTCAATGAAGTCACTATGTATAAAAACAAATAATACTAATACACTAGAATATCTATTAAATGAGTTAGATACAACTAAAATAAGTGATATATGTTTCACTACTAAAGAATTCAAGCATTATAAAAATGTAATCATACATTATTCTGGAAATAATACAGAAGGATTCTTAAAAGAAATTAGTTCAATACTTTCTTTTTTAGTCATAGATGAATTTGAAAATGACCTACTAAATCGAATTCTTATGCAAAATTATTTTTATTTTGACACAAAAGAAAGAAATAAAATTCTTAATATTTGTTTTGATATAACTATTGATGATTTTAATTCTATTTTTGAAAAGAAATTAAACACCTTATCTAAAATTTTCTTTGAATATTTATGTAATTGTAAAAGTATAGTATTAACTGGTTTCATTAATTTTAGAATTAGTAAATATCTAGATATTTTAGATGAAATTGCAAGCGAAGCTGTTAATCATTTTATAATAGAAAAGGAATATCTTGAATTTGTATCTTTATTAAAATTATATATAAGTACACAACCAAATAATTGTAATCTTGTTCATATAATATATTCAAATTCAGAATCAGTTTTACTTGATGAATATAAAAATGTTATCAAAGTAGACACTAATACCTTCAGTGCCAAATACTTAAGTGATATTAGCTTTTCTTCTAATGATTATACTTTAAACTCTTTATTAACTTTATTGCCAAAAAAAATATGCATACATTTAATTGACAACTATTGTGATGAATTTATAGAAACTTTACAATTAATATTTGAAAATAGAATTAGTATATGTACAGATTGCAATATATGTAGACTATATAAAACTACTTACAAAACAACCTAAATCGTGACTTTTTGGACGGAGGAAAAAATCATCAGTTTTTATTTTAAATATATTAATAAATTTTTTATTACCGATGATTTTTTCCTCCGTCCCCAAAATCATTTCCTCCGCTCACAAAGTCATCCTTCATCACAAAACTTAATTTTATTTTTTCTTTATATATGTTACTAATATAATTCCAGATATAATAAATAAAATAACAAATAATATTATTAATCCTATGTTTATTTTCTGTATTTCTTGATTGGCTAATTGTTCTTGAGCTTCTCCTTGAATAATTGTTTTTTCTGTGTTATTACTTTCCTTACTTGTTTTTTTGTATTGTTCAAATCTTTTTAAAAATTCATCGTAATTTTCAGGATATCTTGAAATTTTGTCTAATACATATTCATTATTAATTTTTGAAAATTGTGCAAAACAATAATTACCTGTTTTAGACCAAGTTGTATTTTTTTCGTTATATGGTTCTACACGAAATAAAATAGTTGCATATAACTTTTCATTATTTTCTTCTTTGTCTCCTTGACCATAACCAGTAAATTCGAATTTTGTTATTCTATCTTCTTCTGGAGTATCTTCTTTTGTAAAAGTTTGCATATATGAATTTAATGCTTCTTTATATACTTTTTCTCTTTTTTTATTTTCTTTATCCCAATATTCTGTTGCAAATACTGATTTTGAGATTGTAATTGCTAACACAAATATTATAATTAAATTACATATTTTCTTCATGTTTATTCTCTCTCTTTCTTATATTATTTAATTCTTTACTTTTTCAAGTACAATTTCTGCTTTTTTTCCTTTATATTCTAAATGTAACGTAATTTCATCTGTTGCATTAAATTTTGTCAAATCAAACATACATGTTGATGTCATTATTCCATTTTCATCAATTGATGCACTTCCGTTTTCTCTAGGTCCTTGTGTAAACTCAAATTTTTCTCCATTACTATTTGTTAAGTATTTTTCAAAATCCCATTTATCCATCTCTTTTTCAACTAATTTTTGATATTCTGGATTTTCATGCACTTTACTTTCTAAATAATTCAAAATATCAATATTTCTTAATTCATCATCTTTATCAAGACTCCAATAAAATTTCAATTCTTCACTAAATTCTGACTCTATATCTTTTAAAGACTTTTGCTTTTCAGCCTGAAATCTCATTTTTATTTCCATTCCTGTATTATATACTACAGCTGTTTCAACTTTAAAGTCTTTATCTGTAGAGCTTTTTTGATTATAAATTATATTTTCTCTTGTATACATTTTTTTAGGTACATCTACTTTAAAATTCCAATTTCCTTTTAATACAATTTCTTCATTACCCATCACAGTTTCATTTTTTGATATCTTCATTTTACCCATATCAATATGTAACTCTTTACTTTTTGGATAAGAACTACCTCCTCCTGTATAAAAATTATATACAACCTTAACCTCATTTTCGTTTTTATCTAATACAAAGGTATTAACTCCACTATTTATTATATCCTTTGGAACTATGTTAGTTTTTTCACTTAATTTTTTTATATCTTCTTCATCTATAGTGTTTAATATAATATTATTTTCATCATAAACTACTATATCTGGAAAGTTCATTTCCATTATATCTTTTGTTGAAATTATTTTTTTAGCTTGATTAGAAAGTGTAACCTTAAAGGTCATACTTAAGGTAAAATCATCCATTATTAATTCACTAACTTTTACTGTTGTTTCAGTATCCTCAACAATTTCCCCTGTTTCTTCATTTTTTATACTAGAATTTGAACTTTGTTCTTTCATATCTGTATTCTCAATATATCCTTCATTTATTGCATTTTCTATGCCTTTTCCAGTAAAATACTCATTATAAATTCTTTTTGATATATCTTTAGCAAATACTATTCCAGAAATCGATGCTAGCATAATACATGCTGCAACCATAGGCTTTATTATATTACCGATTTTAAATTTATCTTTCATTTTTTCCTCCTCCAGAAGGTTCAATATAGATATTTTTTCTTTTAAATCTATTAAAATTTCTTTCTTATTTTTCATTCTATATCCTCCCCCTCTTTCTCAACAATCTTTCTTATTTTTTTTCTAATTCTATACAATCTTTGTTTTACTGTAACTTCTGAAATTCCTAAAATAATAGCAATATCTTTAATTTTTTTTGCTTCATAATAATATAATTCAAATATCTCTTTATCTTTGGTATTAAATTTCTTTATAATCTCTTTTAGGTTATTTACTTTTTCTCTTTCTTCAATAATTAGATCAATTGATTCTTTTATTTCAAAGCTATTTTCGTAATCTAAAATACTTAAAAATTTTTCCTTTTTTCTCATTTTTTCTCTTATTAAATTTTTTGTAATTCCAGCAATATATGGTTTTATGTACTTATTTTGGTCTAATTTTTGACTATTTTTCCATAAAATTAGAAAAGTATCTGAAATTATTTCTTCTATATCTTCATCTTCCAAAAAGCCCTTTGAATTATTTATTATTATTGTATTTACATAGTTATAAAATTTATTATATATCTGTTCTATATTCAAAACACCATTTATTTTGTAATCTTGTATTAGTTCTTTACTTTCCAATTTAGATCTAAACTCCTTATTTATAATTAAGATATCTTACTACTTATATATTGTCAAATATATAAAAAAGGTAACACTTTGTTTGATTAAATCTTACAAGGATTTTGGAGACTGAGGAAATGATTTTTTCCTCAGTACCCAAAATCATTTCCTCAGTCTCCAAAATCCTTCTTCATTCTCAAAAGTCCTTTTAATTTATTGCAAAATTTATTCCCCTTGCTACTATGTCTTTCATATTCTCTATTAAATCATCTATTTCTTTTGGTGTTACAATTAAGTTATAATCTTGTGGAATCAAAGCTTGCTTGATTTGTTCATAGTTGTCTTCTTCTTTTAATTTATTTAAATAATCATTTGATTTGGCTTCTTCCTGTAATTTTGTTATAAATAAATCTAGGCTATCATTTACTAATACTGCTGTTTCTACAACTGTTGGTATTCCTATTGCTATTACAGGTATTCCTAAGGTTTTTTCGCTTATTTCTGATCTTGCGTTTCCAACTCCTCCTCCTGGAATGATTCCTGTATCTGATAATTGTACTGTACTACTTATTCTCTCTATGCTTCTTGATGCTAAGGCATCTATTACTATTACTAATTTTGGATTTGTGTTTTCTACTACTCCTTTTAATATTTCTACTGTCTCTATTCCTGTTGTCCCAAGTACTCCTGGCGCTATAGCACTTACACTTCTTGTTCCTTCTTCTACATATTCTGGTAAATAATTAATTAAGTGTCTTGTAACATCTATTTCATTTATTACTTTTGGTCCAAGTGCATCTGGTGTTACATATATATTTCCTAATCCAAGTACTATTATTTCGTCTTGCTTTTGTATATGTTGGTCTATTAAATTTTTGAGTTCGTTTGTTAAGGCTTCTGATGCTTTCTGTATGTCATCTTCTTGTGCAATTTTTAAGTTTTTTATATCTATAGTTATATAATTACCTTTTGGCTTTCCGTATTGCCTTTTCTCCTTCCTCATTTGTTATTTTTACTTTTTCAACTGATATTTTTTCGTCAATTTGTTGTCTTTCACTTTCTATTCCATTAATTTCATTTTCAATATTATTTGCTTTTTTATATAAATCTCTTCTTTCAGTTGCTAAGTCTGTTCTAAAATTCAACATAAAAAAACCTCACTTTCTTATATTTATTGTGAGATTTTTTTATTTTTTTATTCAATTTAAGCTATTCTTTCTCCATCATCTCTATGTCCGTTATTATTTTGATTTAAAACTATTACTTCACCTGTTTTATGCATAAAATTACTATTAATTTTATCTTTAAATGATTTTGTTCCATTAGTTTTTTTCATTGTTTCATATTCATTTAATAAATAGTCTCTTTCAATATTAGCTACTAAAAGCAAGAATTCCTTTGATTCAGTATTGTCTTTATCTTTAAGATCAGTATTAGCAACATAATTTCTTAAAACTTCATTTCCTTTTAATGTACTTTTATAAGATACTTGCCCAAAGCTTCCTACTCTTGCATATAAAAATTCCATAATAGCTATTCTGTCTGGCATTTCTTTAAATTCACTAATTCTTCTCGCTATTGAAGAATCTTTCTCCTTTACATTTTCTATATAATTTTCTATATTTCTTTCTCGCATTTCATTAATCATATATTCTAAAATACTTGGAGAAAATCCATCTTTTATATCTGGTAAATAATATTTATCAACTTGTGCCATATCTTCTACTAAACTTTGAAATTCGCTTTTCATATTCTCGTCTTCTAAAGTCTTTCCATATTGTACTACTTTTTCTTTAAAATATCTCCATATTTCCTTTTGTTTTAATTCAAAATACGTTCCCAATAACAAACCATCTTCATTTTTTAATTTTTCCATATTTTGGGCAATTCTTTTTACTGTATCATCATCTAATTTTTTTCCCTCTTTTAAACCTTTTATACTTGCTTCTAAAATAGGATTTAAAGAAACTTTTTCTGTTTTCATCATATATTTTTCTAAAGATTCCTTCTGTGCATAAGCATCATCTGCTGTTTTTATATTTTCTAATTCTTCTAGACGTTTTATTACTTCTTGATATTTTTTTCTACTTTCTGTTTGTCCATCATCTAGTTGTATTGGTTGTATTCCATATTGGTTAATATAATTTATTACATCTGATGTTAAAGACATCTTTTCTCTGTCTGCTACTTTTTGCAATATTTCTTTTGCTTCGTTTTTTGACCTATCTCTTGAATATTGATTTTTTGCATTTGTAATTGGTTGTATTGCTCCTTTAATTTCATTTGCAATTTTCTTTAAGTCTACTTTTTGATTACTATCAACCTCATTGCAAAGTTTTCCAATAGGTACACTTTCTTCTCCTGAAATTAACATAATAGAGTATTCTATAATGTCTCCCACTCTTCTTGGAAATATTTTAATATCAATTTTTGATTCTTCCTGTTCTTCTTTATTTATTGTTTTTCCTTCACCTAATAATTGTATCTTTTTCCTTCTAAATAAATCCATAAATCCCATTAGATTAATCTCCTTTATCTTATAGTATATCTAAATTTATTTTAACATAAAAAAAGTAATAAAAATATATTATTTTCATTACTTTTTATTTACACTTATATTACATATTACAATTCACAGTTGATAATTTAAAGTCTGAATTGTAACTATTTATTTAAACTGTGATTTGTAACATTATTCTAAATATTTCTTTAAGAACCTACCAGTATGACTTTTTTCATTTTTACAAATCTGTTCAGGTGTACCAATTGCAATAACTTGTCCACCATTATCTCCACCTTCTGGACCTAAATCTATTATATGGTCACAAGTTTTTATTAAGTCTAAATTATGTTCTATTACAATAATAGTATTACCTGTGTCTACCAATCTTTGTAATATATCTACTAATCTATGAACGTCTGCAATATGAAGCCCTGTTGTTGGTTCATCTAAAATATATAAGGTCTTTCCAGTTGCTTTTTTAGATAATTCAGTTGCTAATTTTACTCTTTGTGCTTCTCCTCCTGATAAGGTTGTAGATGGTTGCCCGTAATTTAATATATCCTAATCCTACATCTTTTAAAGTCTGAATTTTAGTTTTTATTCTAGGAATCTTATCAAAAAATTCTAAAGCATCTTCAACAGTCATATCTAGAACATCTGAAATTGTTTTTCCTTTATATTTTACTTCTAAGGTTTCTCTATTGTATCTTTTTCCTTTACATACTTCACAAGGTACATAAATATCTGGTAAAAAGTGCATTTCTATTTTATGAACTCCATCTCCATTACAACTTTCACATCTACCGACCTGCTACATTAAAACTGAATCTTCCTTTTGAATATCCTCGCAATTTTGCTTCTTCTGTACTTGCAAAGATATCACGTATAAAATCAAATACACCTGTATAGGTTGCTGGATTTGAACGTGGTGTTCTTCCTATTGGTGATTGGTCTATATTTATAATTTTGTCTATATGTTGAAGTCCTTTAACTGCTTTACATTTTCCAGGTTTTATATTTGATCCATTTAATTCTTTGGTTACTGTTTTATATAATACTTCATTTACTAAGGTGGATTTTCCTGAACCTGAAACACCTGTTACACAGTTGAATAGTCCTAGTGGAAATTTTATACTTATATTTTTTAGGTTGTTTTCTGTTGCTTCTTGTACTTCTATTGCTTTTGTTTTTGTAGGCTTTCTTCTTTTTTCTGGTATTGGAATTTTCTTTCTTCCACTTAAGTATTGTCCTGTTATTGAGTCTTTGACTTTTTTTACTTCTTCTGCTGTTCCGTTGTGCCATAACCTTTCCACCATGTGTTCCTGCTCCTGGTCCAATGTCGATTATTTGGTCTGCTACATACATTGTGTCTTCATCATGCTCAACTACTAAAAGTGTATTTCCTAAGTCTCTTAATTTTTTTAGTGTTGCTAATAGTTTGTCATTGTCCCTTTGATGTAATCCAATACTTGGTTCGTCTAATATGTATAGTACTCCTGTTAGACCTGAACCAATTTGTGTGGCTAATCGTATTCTTTGTGCTTCTCCTCCTGATAAGGTTCCTGCACTTCTTGATAGTGTTAGATATTCTAATCCTACATCGATTAAGAATTGTAATCTTTGATCTATTTCTTTTAAAATCATTTCTGATATCATTTTTTCTGTTTTGTTTAGTTCTAATTTGTTTAAAAATTCTTTTATTTGTTTTATTGACATTTGTGTTATTTCGTTAATGTTTTTGTCCCCAATTTTTATTGCTAGTATTTCTGGTTTTAGTCTTGCTCCATTACATGCATGACAAGGTGATTCTGCCATGTACATTTCATAAAAGTCTCTCATTCCTTGTGATTTTGTTTCTCTATATCTTCTGTCTAAAGTTGGTAATACTCCTTCAAAGGGTGCAGTGAATTTTCTTGTTCCTGCATAAGATGTGTATTCAAAGTCTATTTCTTCGTCTCCTGTTCCATATAGTATTTTTTCTAGAAACCATCGTGGTAAGTCTTTTATTTTTTTGTTTTCTATTTCGACTTTGTAGTGCTTTGCTATGCTTTCAAAGTACATTTTTGCCATTGTGTCTCCTCGTTTCATTGTGCTTGAACCAAAGGCTTTTACTCCATCATATAAGGTTTTGTTTTTGTCTGGTATTATTAAGTCTTCATCTATTTTCATTAAATATCCTATTCCTGTACAAGTTTCACATGCTCCAAAGGGATTGTTAAAGGAAAACATTCTTGGTGTTAGCTCTGGAAAGCTAAATCCACAGTGTGGGCATGCATAATTACAACTGTATAGTTTTGGCTTGTCTCCTACAATATCTATTAATACCATGTTTTCTGCGTGTTTTAAGGCTATTTCTACTGATTCTGTTAGCCTACTTATTATGTCTTTTTTTACTACTAGTCTATCTACTATTAATTCTATGTCATGTTTCTTTTTTCTGTCTATTTCTATGTTGTCTTCTCCAAGTTCGTATATTTCTCCATCTATTCTTACTCTTACAAAGCCTTCTTTTTGATAGCCTTCTAATTGTTTTATGTATTCTCCTTTACGCCCTCTTACTACTGGTGATAAAATTTGTATTTTTGTTCCTTCTGGTAAGTTCATTATGTTGTCTACTATTTGATCTATGCTTTGTTTTTCTATTTTTGTATGACAGTTTGGACAATGTGGTATTCCTATTCTTGCATATAATAGACGGATATAGTCATATATTTCTGTTACTGTTCCTACTGTGGAACGTGGATTTTTTGAGGTTGTTTTTTGGTCTATTGATATTGCTGGTGATAATCCTTCTATTCTTTCTACTTCTGGTTTTTCCATTAGTCCTAAAAATTGCCTTGCATAGGATGATAAACTTTCTACATATCTTCTTTGACCTTCTGCATATAAAGTGTCAAAGGCTAATGATGATTTTCCTGATCCTGATAGCCCTGTTACTACTACTAGTTTGTCTCTTGGTATTTCTAAATCTATGTTTTTTAGGTTGTGCTCTTTTGCACCTTTTATTATTATTTTATCGTTCATATTTAATTTCATTCCTTCCTAAGGCACAAATCTGGTTGAAAAAGAATTAAATTTTGGCTAGGAAAACAAATTTGAAATTTATTAGTGGTAACTAATTGTACATTGATTAAATTTCAAATGTAGTTTGATGATGCCAAAATTAAAATTGTTTTTCAACCTTTCCCTTACTCTTTTTTTACTTTATTATTATACTATATTTTTAAAATAAAAACAAGAGTTTGGTGTATTTTTTGTCATCTTTTATCTATCTCCTATTTTCTTTATCATCTCTCCTGGATAGTCAAATAAGGCTACAGTATTAAATTCTAAAAAGAAAGGTTTAAAGTTTTCTTTTAATATTTTTTGTAAATTTAAAATTTTATTATAATCTTTATCAATATCTAAAGTCATATGAAAAATAAAATCATCTGGGTTATATTTTTCCCTTGGAAATTTATTATAAAATATCCTTTGCAGTTCCTTTATTTGTTGATTTTCTTCTATTGATAAATATAAACAATAACTATCATATCTAGCCTTCATAATTTTTATATCATTTACTTTTAATTGTATTTTATCAATATTTATACTCTCTGCAATTTTTAAAAATTCTTCTTGATTTTCCTTATTGGTAGCAAAAATAGTAAAATGATATGGTAAATTATCTATTTCATATCTTTTTTCATCATTAATTCCATATGGTACTTTACAAGTATTTTTGTTTATATTACTCATTAATTGTTCTACTTTGCTCATTTCATTTTTTTCTATAAAACTTATTAAAGTTATTCTCTTATTCATTTTATGTTTTTTCCACCCTTCTTAAATGAATTAAATAATATGCTAGTTCTATTTGAAAAATCATAAATATGGCAATATTATTTTTATATGTTAAAATCTCTATAACTTTATATGTTTATATTAATGCCATCTGTAACAGTATTCCTAATTTTTTAGAATTTTTTCTATATACTAATATAACATTTTTCTTTAATAAATTTCTTTATTTTTTTTTCGTCTTTTCCTTCATAATATGGAATAAGTAAATCTTTAAATTCTTTTGTAAGTTCTGCTGGAATTACTATAATTCCTTTTCCATTTGAAATTAAATAGTGATTACTAAATATTACTGATGTTCTTTTATTTCCATCAATAAAGATTTGTTTTCTCATTGTGTATAATAATAGTTCAATTGCTCTATCTACATCATCCAGTTCCTTACTAAATATTTCTTCTAAATTCTCTTTTATTATACTTTCAATAGGTAAATCTGGTTTCCATTTTGTTCCTCCAATTGTTACTGGAACATTTCTTACTTTTCCAGCAGAATAATAGAATCCTTCTTCTACCATTTTGTTTATTTCGCATAGTAAAGCGAAATTTGTATTACTTAAAATAACATTTTTATTTAATATAAATTCCCATGCATGTTTTAGATTTACTATTTTTAGTATATCTTCAGATGTCATATTATTTACTTTTCCACCTTCAATTATGCTTTCTGTATCTGCAAATGTAGTTGCAACTCCTTCTAATATAGCTTGTTTATAAATAGTATCTACTAAATGTCTTTTTGCAAAATCTATATTTCGTTCTACTTTTTCAGAAAGTTCTTCTTCAATATAATTTAATTGTTTTAATTTCTTGTTTATTTCTCTTATTTGTTTTTTTAATTCCTTTGCTTTAATACTATTATTTAATATTAAATTATATAATTCATCTGAGTATTCTCCAACATATTTTGTTAAAGCAACCCCATCTTCTCTATAATGTACATATATATATTTATTTGAATCATTTTCTCTTATTTCTACAGAACCATAAGCAAGTAATTGTAACTCATGTTCAATAATTTGCTTACTTTTAAGAAGATCCATAATTTCAATTTTTTCTTTCATCATTTTTCTCCTTTCAAATGTGAAACTTTTTTTGCATATTTAACTAATTTTGTTTCACATAGGAATATTACTTCATTCTTCATATTTTTACAGAATTTGGTGTATTTCCTATATATCTTTTAATATTGTATTAACTTTATCCATGTCTTTATCATAAATATGTGCTGATTTAACTATTAAATTCATATCTCCTACTTTAATATTTATTTCACTTGCTACTTGCTTTAAAATATTATATAACATTACTAAATTCACATATGCTTTGCAACCAAAATCTAGACTTCGACAATATACATACATATTTAATTGTTCATTTTCAACATAAAAATCTATCATACTTACACAAGGAATATATTTTTCATCTGTTAATGGCTCAAAGGTTGTTATGCTTGCTGAACAAGTATGTTTTGTATTTTTTAATCTATTTATAACCCAATCAATTTGATTTTTTTTATCCATATAATTATATAATCTACTTGCATAAGAGTTTTCATTATGTAGTTCTTTAACTTTTCCTAATTTTGTAAAATTATTTTCCATCCATTCATATTCTTCTTTTACCATATTTTTTTCAATTATTGGATCTGGCATAATAATATTTGTGATTGTGAAGGTTGTACCTACTATTTCTTTTATTGGTTTATTTAAATTTCCGTTATATAATGTTTTCTTCCCATTATTTAATATCTCTTTTAATACTGTAATCCATGCATTTCCTATGGTATTGATAACTCCTAAGTTTTTCATTTTATTTTATCTCCTTTATTATTTATATTTTTAAAACTTTAGTTCTTTAATTTTAGAAATATCTATGTTATAAATCTGTTTATAAATATCATCGCAATTTAATGTTGTTACTTTTTTTTCATCAATATTCAAAATTTTTTTAATTTTAAAAATTTCTTTTTCTGATTTTCCCTCTATCTATATATATGTTGGTATCATAGGCCATGAATCTATATCTATTTCTACATCCTTTAAAATATATTGTATTCTTTCGTTTTCTTGATAACTTCTATTTATAAAACCTATTTTTTCTAAAAATTCATTTGCCTTATTGAAATCTTCTACCTCAAATTCTACTTCCTTTGTTCCATCAATGGTATTGCTTACTATATCTTTATAAGTAAGAGTTGCAACCTTTCCATTAGTTCTCAATCTAATCCATTTCCCTTTTTCTATGGGTCTTAAATCATAAACATATCTTTTTTGTTCAAATTTTCCTTTTTTTATAGCTCCTAATTTTTCTAATTTCTTTATCATTTCTTCTTTATTAATTTCTAAAATCCTAATTTCATATTCAGTTTTCATAAATTTATTCCCTTCATTTCAAACAAATCTTATTTTTGCTAATTTTATCATATGTACAAATAAAAATAAAGTATATAGATATTTAAGTTTCAATTTTTTGCAAGTGGAGGTTATGAAATATAATTTTTGAAACACTGCGTAAGCGACCATATGTTTTTATTTCATACCCTTAAGTCTTATAAATAATTTAGCAAAATAACCATTTTGTTGAATTAACTCTAAAGGACTTCCCTCTTCCACTAATCTACCATTTCTCAAAACCAAAATATTATCACAAATTGTAATAGTATTAAGCCTATGAGCAATAATAAAAGCAATTTTACCACTAGTCACCTTTTCAATTGCATTTTGCACCAACTCCTCCATATAAGGACTTAAAGAAGAAGTGACTTCATCCAAAACAACAACATCTGGATTCATAGCTAAAATTCTTGCAAAATTAATCAACTGTTTTTCTCCGAGAAGACAACAAATCTGGGAAATTATAAATATCAGTATTATATCCATCTGTTAAACTCAATATTTTATTATGAAGCTTTAACTGTTTAAAAATTTCCTCAATTTTTTCAACAGTAATATCTTCATTTACATATCTAATATTATCAATAATAGTATTAGGAAGAATAATAACCTCTTGCATAACATAACCAATTTTATCTCTAATTGATTTTATTGAATAATTTTGACTATCACTATTATTAAATAAAACTTGTCCACTTTGTACATCATACAATCTATTTAGTAAATTAGTAATAGTAGTCTTTCCGCTTCCAGTCCTACCAATTAAAGCAATATTTTGATTTTCAGTAACTTTAAAAGAAAAATCTTCAATAGCTCTCTCACCTTCATTATAAGCAAAATTAACCCTTCTAAATTCAATTTTCTTTATTTTTTCTTTCAGAACTTCATCATCATCTAATAACTCCTCATCTTCCCTTTCAAGTAATTGTAATATTTTGCAATACGAGATAACTGCTTCATTAAAATCTGTTAAATGTCGCACAAACCAATTAAATTCAAACTCTAATTGTGAAGAATAGCCCATTAGCAAAGTAATAGTAGCATAAGACATTACACCTTCTAAAACTTCTAGACCTCCAAAATAAATTATTATAACTAAAGAAAAAGATATTACTAATTTAAAAATATTATTATAAATAGCTATAATTTTCTCTAAGCTTATATTACTTTTAGTAAATTCATTTAATTTCATTTTTAATTTTCTACATCTTTCTTCTATAATTCCCAAAGTTTTGATGGTAAAAAAGCTTTGAATTCCTTCATTTATAAAACTATAAATATCTCTATTAATTTTCCTAATTTTATATATTTTTTCTACTGTTTTTTTATTTACTAATAAAGTTATAAAAAAACCTATAATATATAAACTTAAAATCATTAAAGTAACTTTTACATTAATAAATAACAAAAAAACTATATAAAGGCTAAAGCGAATTAATCCCATTACAAACATTTCTGTAATAGTAATTGGAAATAATTCTCCTGCTTTTGAAGAATCATCCTGTAAGAATTGTAGAATTTTTCCTGTAGTATTTTCATCATAAAACTTAGCTTTTACATACTGCAATTTAGTAAATATGTTTTTTCTTAAATCTCTTTGTATTAGCCTTTTTAAAATACTTCTCATATCACAATGCATTAATACCATAAAACCTTGAATTATAAATACTAGGATATATAAACTAACAAATATTATTAATCCTTTAATATTTTTTTCTGGGATATACACATCTAATATTTTTGTAACCAAATATGGAATTGTCAAGACTTCCATTATAACTGTTGAAATAATTAAACAAAATAATAGTTTTAGTTTGTTATGATATCCAGTTTTTTGATATAATGACCAAATTTTCATTTAAATATTTTTTCCTTTCAATAGTATTTTTTGTTCTTCTAAATCAATAATTTTATCTACCTTCTGAAATATGTTTTTATCATGAGTTATGAAAATAATTGTTTTATCAATATACTTCTCTTGTATATTTTTTAAAATAATTTCTCTTGTTTGGTTATCTAATTTATTAAAAACATTATCAAATATAATAATTGGCTTATTTCTAAGTAGAGCTCTTGCAATTAAAATTCTTTGTTTTTGACCTCCTGAAAGTTTGACACCTTTTTCCCCTATACAAGTATCGAATTTAGTATCAAAATTTTCTATATCTTCTAATATTTCAGCCTCTTTTGATACTTGCATTAATTTAGCTCTTTGATAGGATTTATCTAATTGCAAATTTTCTTTTATTGTTCCTGAAAACATTTCTGCATCACCTGAAACGTAATCTACATATTCTCTAATATTTTCTTTATTCAATTGTCTGCTATTATGATAGTTAAAATAAATATTTCCTTCTATTTGATAAAATCCTAACATTGCTTTTGCTAAAAGACTTTTTCCACTTCCATTTTCTCCTACAATAGCAACCTTTTCTCCCTTTTTTATATTTAAATTCAAATTTTCTATTAGCTTAACTTTGCCTACTAAAATTGAAACCTTATGAAATATAATATCTCCATCTAATTTATAAGAATAATATTTATTTTCTTCTTCTTTTAATTTCATTAAATCATTTATTTTTTTAGTAACTACATGAAAAGTATCAATTGTTTCTAAATTAGCACCTATCTGTAATAAGCCATCAAATATCCTTTCAGCAAAAATAGTTAAGGCTTCTAAACTTCCAAAAGTCATTTCTCCATTCATAATAGCTAATCCACCTATTAAATAGATTATAGGCGTTTTTATATAAGTAATATGATCATTTATAATCTCATAAAATAAAATAAGTTTAATTAACTTAACATCTTCATTTTTACTTTGTTCATTTAATTTATTATATTTTTCTATTTCATCTCTTTGTTTATTAAATACTCTAATTAATTTATAATTATTAATATTGTTAATGGTAGTTTTTAATAATTCTTTCTTTTTAGAAATTAAACTTTCTAAAGATTTATTAAGTCTTTTATAATACCATACAGTAAATATAAGCATTATAAAACTTGTTAGTATAATATAAATTGTTATTGGAATATTTAAAACTATTCCTTTTTTAATTATAAAATAGCTTAATGTTAATAGATCTAATACTAAATTAAAAAATTTGTTAAAAAAGTTTGAATACACTTCAGAATCGTCATTTACTCTTTGTATCATTTCTGCTTTATCATAAGTTTGATAACTTTGATATTCTAATTTTAAAATATGCTCATGTAAAAGTAATTTTAAGTTAGTTTTTATTTTTAATGTAAATTTTGTAGTTACCATATTTCTTATATAATTCATTAAAAATACTATTAAATTTAGTAATGTTATTATTAAGGCAATTAATATAAGTCCTTTTATTTTCTCATCTTTTATAACTTCTAATAAGTATTTTGGTATTTCTTGATTTTGAAATATTATTCCATCTATTGCATATTTTACATATATTGCTATTTGTATACTAAAATAAGAAATACTAATGCTAAGTATTATTAATAATGTAATATATTTTTTTATTCCTTTTAATACTTTTTTAATTACTTTTAAGTTCATCTTCAATTATATTCCTTTCTTATTGTATAAAAAAAATTGCCAAAAGTAGGTTTTTTCGACCTTCTACTTTTGACAATTGTATATTAATTTATTTAATTAGACTTTATTTATTTGATATCAACTTTATTAAGTTTTTTCAATATTAAGTTTTTTCAATTGCAATACATATTTCACAAGAAGCTTTATAATAAATCTCTAATTGTGGATAATATAGAGCTTCTTTATATTTTGAAGTTGGTAGCCATTTTGTATACATATAATCATATAATTGGTTTATATCTTGTTGATTTTTATTTGATAATGTAAAACAAATCCACAAACCCTTTGGTATCTTTACTTTTTCCAAACCTTTTTGACTTGTTTTACCAGCTATATAATATATTCCTTTATCTGTATAAATTCCATCTTTTATAATTGATTTATATATTCCATAATACAATTCTTTTTGATTACTATTTTTTATAAAAAAATCCTTAGTACCATCTTGTATAGCTTTTATATATAAAGCTTGAATTGACTTGCTATCATTTTGTGGTATTATACCTGTAGTTATACCATAAAATTCCTGTTCTTCCATTTCTACTATTCTATATTTAAACTCTTTTATTTCTTCAATTGCAGGTTTAAAGGGGCTGTAAAAAAAGTCCCATAGAAAAATTAGATTTAAGTTAAAATTTGAC
>CAMXQV010000023.1 GCA_947245515.1 uncultured Clostridium sp.
TTTGATAAACTTTAAATATAATACTATTCTTTCTCCACTTATACTTTGGATAAAATTTCTCATATAATTCAATAAACTTTTTATTATCTAAATATGCTAATTTAATTAAATGCTCTCGAGGGTCAATACTTCTTTCTTCACAAAAATTTATCATTCTTATTTCTACATCGATATCTCTCTTTGTTGTATCTATTTTTGAATTTTTAATTTGTTCTCTTAAATCATCAAACCACTCATAAAATTCATGTGATTTTTGTAATACTTGGTTACTCTTGTCTAATCTTCTTGAATTATAATTTGCTGGTCCTGCCACTAATACACTAACATGCTGTGCCTCATATTCTAGTATCTTTGAATATCTTTTATGTACTTGTTCTAATATCTTTTGTTTCTTATTATTGGGTATATCCCAACTTAAAATCTCATCTATATATGATTTATAACTTTTTGCTGATAAATCTCCTCTTGTTCCATTGAAACTATTTGAATTTGCTCTATGTATTAAGTTTTCATCTAACTGTTTTATTTCTAATTCCATTTTCTATCACTTCCCATCATTCTTCTAAATCTTCTATTACCGTATCAATATTCCTATACCAATAATCAATATCTTTTTTCAATTCATTTAAACTATTTTCAGGGCAACTATTAGTATAATTTTCCCTTAACTCTTTTCTTATTTTTATTGGTATCTTGTTATAAGTATTTTTGATTTTCTCAATTTGTTGTTGCATTTCAATAAATAATTCTTCTACTTCATCTTGCATATATTTAATTCTCCTTTCCATCTATCCCTAACTTATTAAATAAATCTTTTTTTAACTCTGCATATATTTCTTCTGTTGTTTTATTATACTTTGAAAAAAATTTAACCTCTCTTGTATCTCTTAAAAAATAATGTATATCTTCTAGGGTTTCTAATAATATGTTAGTTTCTCTATCTACTCTAACATTTCTTAGTTGACAATTTATTTCATCTAATCCTTGACCTTCTGTTTCTTCAAATGCTTCTAATATCTTCTTTTCATCTAACTTTTTTATTTCCATTCTCTAATAGTCCTTTCCATTTTTTCAAGATTAAAATATTTTGTATCATATAGTATTAGTAATTCTTCTGTTCCAATATTTCCATTTTTACTTTTTACAGTATTAACTTCCACTATATGTTTTTTTTCACTATCGGCATTGTAATAGTCATCTCTGTATATAAAAAGTATAGTATCTGCATATTTTGTTATCCCATAATCTTTTATATCTGCTCTTGTTGGTCTGTGGTCTGTCCTTTCTTCTATTTCTTTTGGTGATTCTGATAAAACTATAATAGTTTTATTTGTTTCCTCTGCCAATTTCTTTAATCTCTTGCTTATTTCTTCCAATGACTGCTTACTATCATCTTGTCCTTTGATTTTTAAATTCTGTAAATTATTGATTACGATTAACTCTACACCTCGTTTACTTTTTGCTTTTGATATGACTTCTATTTCATCAATAGTATCTATATCTTGGTCGCATATTGTAATATTCCATTCTAATAACTCTAAATTCATTATAGTTTCTCTAATATTACCTGATAAATAAGTTGTAACTTTTACAAGTTCTTTTTCTATATTTTCTTTTTCATCTTTTGAAAATAATAAAGTTGGTACACCATTTTCTGTTACATTTTTTAATATATTATAAACAAATGTAGTTAAATCTTTATTTGGACTTGAAGCTATACAAATTAACTCTCCATTTCCAAGTCCACCTATTCTCTCATCAATATCTCTAAAACCTGTTTTTATACACATTTTTTAATCAGCTCCTTTTAAATATAATTTCTTTTCTTCTAATCTTTTAATTTCTTGTACCTGTCTGTTGTTTTCTTTCCATTCTTTTATTCATTATAATATCTTAAATAAGACTGTATAAATTCTTCTAACTTATCATTGTATAAATTTTCATTGGTTAATTGCCTTATAAAGTTCCTAATACTTACTATTGATACATCATTATTTTTATTATTAGGTTTCTTTATTTCTTCTAATTGCTTTGAATATTCATAGGCTGCATTTTCTTGTTCTCCTGCCCAGTCATTTAAGTCATTATAACTTGATTCCAATTCTTCGTATTCTTCTGATAATTTAATATATTCATCTAGTAACTCTGCTTTAGTTAGTTTTTTAGCTTCATTATAACTTTTCATTGTATCTAAAATCCCTCACTTTTATTACTTAATTCTGAATATATTTTTAGTAATTTTTTATCTGTTAGTTTCTCTGTCATATCCAACAATTTACTATTACTTTTTCTTTTAAATTCTGTTTTATCTAATATAATATTTTTGCTTTCTCCTGCTATTGTAACATTGTCTTTATAATCAAATCTTTTAATGCTTAGAGTTATTTGATTTTGATTATTGTAATAAAGTCTAAACTCATAATATCCTGTTTCATCTACTTTTAATTTCTTATGCAATGTTTTTATTGAATGAAATATAAAAAATGCTGTATCAAATCTCCAATTACTACTACACTTATTATTTAACTCTTGTACTTGTTTTTTAGTCATTGATATTGCCATCTTCCAACATCTCCTTTAATCATCTTTTCTTAATGTTATAAATTTAATTATATTTTCATTTATTCTATAATGTCTGTCTAGTTCAATAATGATTTCAGATTTTACTTCAAAATCAAATGTTATATAATAACCTTCTTTGCATTTCTCGATTTCATAAGCTAGTTTCTTGACTCCTTTTTTATCTACTTCTAAAACTTTTCCATCTTGATTTATTAAATCTGTTATTTCTGTTATTATGCCTTCAATTTCTCCATCTTCTAAATTTGGCTTGATAATTATTACACTTTCATATTTATTCACTTTTCAACTTCTCCTTTATTTATATTTTCTATCTTTTCTAAATTTCCATTTAGATATAATGCAATACTTTCACAAACTATTGTAATTATTGTCATGTCAAAGTTTTCTTCCCAATTTATATCTTTTTTAAACTTTCTCCCTCCAGAAGTTTTTTGTGTCATCATTATAATTAAATCTTGTATTGCCTTTTTGTATGTTGGAATATTGGGTTTTTGACTTCCCATCTCTAAAAATTTAAACATAATGTCAAAACCTCTCTTTTCAAATTCTCCACTATAATAGTTCATAATTCCACCATTCCTTTTTAGATTTCAATTTTAAACAACTTTAATTTTAACTGGTATAATTTGTTGCTTATGATTTATTAATTCAAATGTCGTTTAATCTCGTTGAAAGCTGATATACCAGTATTTTGATGTTTTAACCTTATTTAATGAAATTTTTGAAATCCCCATTTTCTGAATAACTTTTCTAATTTGTTATATTCTGCTGTTCCTCTTGCTGTTGTCCTATCTCGTGGATAATAACAATTTCTTTCTGCATTGTATATTCCATCATTTATAAAATGATGTCTTGATAACTCTAAAATCGCTTTGTTACTATTTCCACTACTGTTTATTCCTCTAATTCCTAGGGATATTTCAAAATTCTTTAAACCTAATTTATTCAAATTAGATGGTGTTACTTCTTCAATATCTGTGTTTAACCATGGCTGTTGCATTTCTTGTCCTTCTTCATCATAGGCTTTTACTATGTAACCATTATCTCTTAAAGTTATCCAACTTTTTGTATATCCAGTTAGTGCATAAGTTATTAATGAGCCACTTGGTCTTTGTGCAAAATCATAATACATAACCTGCGACTTCTTGTGAAAGTCTTTAGCAATTTTTAAAGCTACATCTTTATTGTTTATAAATGCTATCCTGTTTTCTGCAACGCAAAGAAATAGGAGTTTTAATCTACAAATTAATTCTCCTATTTCCTCAAATTCATCATCTGTTATACTATCCAATAGAATGATTACTGGACTTTCTTTTTGCTTACTATAATTTACAACTTCTTCTAGTGATACATTTTCCAACGGAACATTTCCCATTTTTTACTCACCTCATCTCTGCTGAATTTTGTTGATAAAATCCTGATTTTCTTACTCTCCCAGCTGATGAAGTAGCTTAACACAAAATTTTCTGTCAGTAAATAGCTTTTTTAAAAAAAAGTGGATAAGTTTTAAAATATGTCAAGTAATTTATTCTTCTTCGTTAGAAACCATTTCTAATATTTCTTTTAGTGATTTCTTAATATTTTCACTTAAAATATATAGAAATATAAAAGTTTTATTATCATGAACACCATCTTTTAGACTTCCTTCAATTTCACTTGCCAAACCTTCTATATCTAAAAATTGGCTCTCTAGTTCTTCTATTTCTAAAAATATGGTTTCATCAATTTGATTATTGAATTTCTCCATCTTCTACCATCTCTTTCATATAAACATCAAATATATTGTATATGATACAAATTAACTTTTTAGCTTTAGATGAAATAATAGAAATATAATTGCTATCATCATGATTAAGCTCTTGCACGAATTCTGTATAAAATGTTAATTTCTGCAACATTCTACTCATATCAAAAATATCTCTATTTACATTCGTGTTTTGGATATGTTCTTTAACCTCGTAAACTCGCATTCTATCCTTCATCTCCTGTTATACTATTTTGTATCATCATTAATATTTTACTGACAGAAAATCAAAAATAGTAACTTACATTTTTATAAGTTACTATTCAAAAAATCTTCTTATTTCTGCTCCTTATATTTCATTAATTCTTCCAATGCTTCTAATGTACCACAGTTTGAACATATTTCTGTTTTATTATCTTTTTTTGATAATGCAGGATAACCTGATATTGCCTTTCCACATCTTGCACATATCTTCGATACACCTACATAGTAATTAGTTTTTCCTAATATCTTCTTTGCTGTGCTTGAATTTGTTTGTATATCATACCTTAAAATCATTATTCATCTTCTCCTATTATTTTAAATTCATCTGTTCCAACTACTAATCCTAGACTGCTTCCAGTTTCCCAACTTACATGAATAGTCCCTATATCATCAACAAAATCAACTTCTCCTTTTGTTCCTTCTTCTATTGGATTTGTTAAATCATACATTTTAATCAACTCTATTTTAGTACCTTCAACATATTTTTTCTTTATGTATTTTATTTCTTCCTGTGTATGTTTTTTTGCTTTACTTTGTTTATCTAAGGTTAGAATAATGTCATCTATGCCATTAACATTAATTATTTTTTCAACTTTTTCTGGAAAAATTATAATCTTTAGTTTATCTTCAAACTCTTGTATTTCAATAGTTTTATATAAATCTCTTTCATCATTCCTATAATAAAAATATTCTAATGTTAGATAATTTTTTGCTATTATTATGTTTGCCCTATCCATATAATTTTCTGCTACTTTTAAAATTACCTCAATTAGACGCTTCACTTTCTCACCCCCTAGAATTGTTTTAAATCAATTCTCATTATTCACTAGGCTAAAATGTTGCTATAAAACTGAACTTTGAAATTTCACATAGTATCGTTTCTAATTATGTATGTAGATAATAATGTGCAAAGCTCTTGTATTGCTTGTAGCTCTAGCTGACTAATAGCTTAAGAGCTAATTTTAAATTTGTCAATACATCATAAGTTTTAAAAAATAACAAGGGTTTATTTAATAATTTTTACATATTTTTTCTATTCTTTTAAAATCTACACATAGATTATCAAAATCATTGTATTTATTATATGTGTATTTTGCTTTCTTTAATATTTGGGATTGATGTTTAGAAATATAAAAATATTCTTGATATAATTTATTTGAAAAATCATAATTAATTTGTTTTAAATAAAATTTAGGAACAGGAATCATATTTGAAAATCTAATTAAACCTATATAATTATTATAATAATCATAAATTCTAAAAAATGTATTATTCATATAATAATTTTTATGTTTTTCTCTAGCTGAATATAAAGGTGCTAAATAAATATAATCTTTATTTTTAAATACTATTCCTAAATATGGTCTATTTTTAGTTGGTACTTTATCATCAAATTGTCTTATGTAATTTATATATTTTTGATTTATATAATAAAATTTAAAATTGTATTGTTTCATCTATTAATCCTTTCTTCTATTGATATTTCAACTATTTTACTTTCGTACCTATAACCATACATTTATATAAGTATTAGAATTTGGACCGATTTTAATTTGCGTTCCTTTTAACTCTTTGCATAAATTATCATATTCTCTATCTGGATCAATTACATATTGAGATATTCCTAATAATTTATATCTTAATATTAATAATTTTGTATAAAAAGATTTACCTGCTCCACTTGTCCCAAAAATACACATGTTAGCATTTTTATATTTTTTTGTGTCATATCTATCTATAAAAACTAAAGAATTATTGTAAATATTTGTTCCAATAAAAATTCCTTCTTGATCAAAAATTGTTGATGATATAAAGGAATAAGTTGATAATAGTCCACTTGTTAATATATTTCTTCTTGCTGAGTTTTTTATTAATTCTGGATTTTCCATTAAAGGTAAACACGCTTTAAATACTTCTTCTTGTCTAAAATTTGCTCTTATTGTTTGCATTCCCTTACTTTGTGTTACACCTTCTATTTTATTTATAAAAAATTCTAATTCTTTTATATTTTCTGAATAAATATCTATATAAATATATAAAAAGTAAATATCTTCGTTATTTATTTGTATTTCTTTTCTTATATATTTTGCATCTTGGTAAGTGAAAGCTGCAATATCTATATCTTGTCTATTTTCATTTCCTTCTTTTAATTCAACTCCTACATTACCAATATGATATGTTAAATCTTTTATTGTTTTATATGGATCTTGTTTTTCATAAAAAACTGATATGTTCATATTAATATTTGTATCTATTAAAGTTTTTAATAAAAGGTCTGTTTGTTCTCTATAATAATTTACTACTATTAACCCAGAATAATATAAATTGTCTATTTCTATATATTTTGGATTTTGTATATTAATATAAGATGGACATATTTTATCTTTTATATCTATTGTTCCATCTAAAAAGTTTTCTTCTTTTTTATTTGATTTTCTCTTTATTATTTCTATTTGCCTCCTCAAAACATTTCTAATTATAAGTCCTAATTTTAAATTTATAAATTAAATTATTTTAAAATTGATTTATATATTATAATTATTATCATATATTATTTAAGTTTTTTCTTGTATTATAGAAAGAGTTAAATAGCTTTTCTATTTCTTTTTTTTCATTAATTTCTATAATAAAATTTCCACACCTAAATAGTGATTCTTTTATTTTAAAGTATTTCTCTTTTAGATCATTTTTTATAATTTCTTCATAATTATTAAACTCATTTTTTTTATTTAGTTGATTTGATATAATGATATAAAAATTTTTTGATGATGATTTTTTATTTAAATTCATTTCATTAATATAGTTGATGTAATTTTTTGATATCTCTGATAAATGTTTATTTTCTTTTTTATTAAGGTTTTTCTCAATATTTGAAATGTGTGAAGTTAAATCTTCTTTGTTACTTTGAATTAAAATTTGAATATTAAAATTACAAGTTTTTAAAAAGGTTTTATAAGAATTTAAAATTGCTTCCTTTTCTAAATCTGATTTTAGATTATAATTTATTGGAATTATTTTTAGAATTTTTATATATTTATTATTTTTTAATTTTATAATTCCATTTTCATAAATTTTTTCTATTGGCGTCCATTCTTGTGTTGATTTTATTTTGATAATCTCACCTCCACTTTTTAGCATTTTATATTATTTGAACTTTATTGTCAACTACTTTTCGTCTACATTTTTCGACATATGTAACTATTATTTACTCTATATAGTCTTAAAAAATATTGTTAAAGAAATTGAAATATAAACCTTGAATGTACTTATGAATGTGTTTAAAAACAAAGTAGAAAAAATTTTAAAATTTTTTTTAAATTTTTTGAATATTTTTTTCTTTTATGTTCATAATAAGGATATAAGGTTAATAATAGTTGAGCCAAGAGTATTAATAGATATTGATTTGTTTATTAATATTCGGACAAAGATTTATTATAGTGTATTAAATATATTATAATAGGTCGGCGATAAGAATATATTATGTGTATGTAGGCTATATAATAATTTTATATTTTTATTCTCTTTAAAAATATATGGTCAAATTATATGTAATATACTCTAGCTAAGATTATTCTTATATCTAAGCTTTTTAGTGGTTATTATTAGTCCCTTTGGGATGAATACAGTCACTTTTGGTGTATTAATGGTCGAGCGAAGGATTAATGTATGTGGTAGAGGGCTTATTTATATAGCAATATATATTAGGTTTGAATATTAGGTATATTAGTTTTAGCTAAGATTATTATTAGCTTTATAGATTAATGGCAGATAAAATATCAATTTTATCTGCCATTAAAATATTAATTAAATATCCAAATTTTTAACATATTTAGCATTTTTTTGAATAAACTCTCTTCTCGGTTCAACTTCATCTCCCATTAATAGAGTAAAAATTTCATCTGCTTTAATTGCATCTTCCATTGTAACTTTAACTAAAATTCTAGTTTCAGGATTCATTGTTGTATCCCATAATTGTTCTGGATTCATCTCACCTAAACCTTTATATCTTTGTAAACCAAGTTGATCTCTTGTTATTCCCTTTTCTTCTAATTCTTTATAAGATTTTTCTAAATCTTCATCTGTATAACAATAAATATCTTCCATACCTTTTTTAGATAATTTATATAAAGGTGGTTGAGCTAAATAAACATTTCCATTTTCAATTAATGGTCTCATGTATCTGAAAAAGAAAGTTAATAATAAAGTTCTAATATGTGCACCATCAACATCGGCATCAGCCATAATTATTACTTTTCCATATCTAATCTTTGTTATATCAAAGTCTGCACCTATTCCAGCACCTACAGCTAAAATAACTGGATTTAATTTATCATTTCCATATATTTTGTCAGCTCTTGCCTTTTCTACATTTAACATTTTTCCCCATAGAGGTAAAATTGCTTGGAATTTTCTATCTCTTCCCTGTTTTGCACTTCCACCAGCTGAGTCTCCTTCTACAATATATACTTCACATTCATCTGCTACTTTACTACTACAGTCTGCTAATTTTCCTGGTAAAGTAGAAGTTTCTAAAGAATTTTTCTTTCTTACTAATTCTCTTGCTTTTCTTGCTGCTTCTCTTGCACGAGATGCACTTATACATTTTTCTAATATGGATTTTGCAACATTTGGATTTTCTTCTAAGAAAGTTGTTAAAGATTCATTAACCATACTTTGAACAACACCTGTTACTTCACTATTTCCTAATTTTGTTTTTGTTTGTCCTTCAAATTGAGGTTCTTTTACTTTTACAGAAACAACAGCAGTGATACCTTCTCTTATATCTTCACCTTGTAAATTATTATCCTTTTCTTTTAAAATATTATGATTTCTTGCATAATCATTAAATACTTTTGTTAAAGATCTTTTAAATCCCTCTAAATGAGTTCCACCTTCAATTGTATTAATGTTATTTACAAAAGTATAAATATTCTCCGAATAACTAGTTGTATATTGAATTGCAATTTCTACTGGAACTTCTCCACCTTTTTCTACATAAATTGGTGTCTTATTTAACTTTTCTTTATTTTTATTTAAAAATTCAACAAAGGAAATTAATCCACCTTCATAACAAAATTCTGCTTTTTTAGGTGTTTCTTCTCTTTTATCTTCAATTGTAATTTTTAAACCTTTTGTTAGAAAGGCAATTTCTCTAAATCTTTTTTCTAATACTTCATATTCATATTCTAAACTTTCAAAAATTGTATCATCTGCTAAAAATCTAACTTTTGTTCCACTACCTTCTGCTTCTCCAATTTTTTCTAATTTTTGTACAGTTTTACCTTTTTCAAATTTCATATTATATAAGTAACCATCTCTTTTTATAGTTACTTCTGTCCACGTAGATAAAGCATTTACTACAGATGCACCAACACCATGAAGTCCTCCTGATACTTTATATCCACTATCTCCCCCAAATTTTCCTCCAGCATGTAGAACTGTGTACACTGTTTCAGCAGTAGAAATTTTGGTTTTTGGATGTATTTCAACTGGAATTCCTCTACCATTATCTTGAACACTTATTATATTTCCTGGTTCTATTACAACATTTATTTCTGTACAATAACCTGCTAAAGCTTCATCAACACCATTATCTACAATTTCATATACACAATGATGTAATCCTCTAACAGATGTACTACCTATATACATACCTGGTCTTTTTCTTACAGCTTCAAGACCTTCTAATACTTGAATTTGTTCAGCTCCATACTTATGCTCGTATTTTTCCATTTAACTTCCTCCTTATTGGTAATAATTTTAGTATTGTCTATTTTTTACTATTCTTCTTTAAAAATTTTACCATTTGTTACATTATATATTAAAACCTTTTTATTTTCAATATTAAATTTTTCTGTGCATGTAATTATTATTTGAGTATCTTTTATGTTTTTTAAAAAATTTTTTCTTCTATTTTCATCTAATTCAGACATAAAGTCATCTAATAATAAAATAGGCTCTTCTCCTGTTTCTTCTTTTATTATATTTAATTCACATAGTTTTAAGGATAAAATTGCAGTTCTGTGCTGACCTTGTGAACCATATATATTTACTTCCTTATCATTAATATATATGGTAAAATCATCTCTATGAATACCTTTTGTTGTAAAACCTTTTATGATATCTAATTTTCTTCTTTGTTTTAACAAATTTAAATATTCTTCTTTATTTTTAAATTCTACTAAATATTCTATATTAATCTTTTCCTTTTTATTAGTAATTTCTTCATGAATTTTCTCTATTCTTTCTTTAATTTTATTTATAAATTCTTTTCTATAATTGTAAATATTAATTGCATAATCTGCTAGCTTTTCATCCCATATATCAAGTAAGTTTTCATCCTTTTTTTCCTCTTTAATCTGTCTTAAATAATTGTTCCTTTGCTCTAAAGTTTTAGAATATAAACTTAAATTATACATATAATTAGGTTTTAATTGACTTATCATAATATCTAAGAATCTTCTTCTACTTTGAGGTCCACCTTTTAAAATATTTATATCATCAGGTGTAAATATTACTATATTAAGATTTCCTAATAATTCACTTAACTTTTTTAATTTTATTTCATTTAAAAAAACAGATTTTTTATTATCTAACTCAATTTTTATTTTTCCTTCTCTATCTAACTTTTCAAAAAATACTTCAACACGTGAATTTTCTTCCTTTAGCTTTATCATTTCTTTATCTTTCTTTGCTCTAAAGGACTTACCCATGCTACCTAAAAAAATTGCTTCTATAATATTAGTTTTTCCTTGTGCATTTTCTCCATAAAATATATTTATATTTTTATCTAGATATATTTCTTCCTTATTATAATTTCTAAAATTATTTAAATTTACTTTCTTTATCCACATATTATAACCCCATTTTGTGTATAATTTTATTATTAATTTTTCTAATTTATTCTTTTTTTCTCTTTTTTTTCCTTCTTTTTTCTATTTATTTTATATTTTATATTTATCCACTTTGTATATTTAATTATATATTAATTATCTTAGTACTTAAACTCTCCTTATTTTCTATTTTCAGGCTTATTTCTTTTATGGACATTTTATATTATAAAAACTCCTTTTTTCTATTTTATTCTATTTTTTTCTTCTTATTTCTAACTTATTTGATTTTTTATTTGAAATAGTTATCAACTTAGTTATCCACATTTTGTGGTTTTTCTGTGGATAATTTAATCCACAGAATTTATTCTTGTTAATATAGAATAAAATCCCCTATATAGTAAATTATCATACTATGATTATTTTTCTAGAATATAAAAGACCAGAATCAAGATTTACTAACGCATAACTTATTTGTACGCAGTGCAAACTGCTACAAAATCTAACTTCTGCCATATTTATCTTCTACGAAAAGTTATCATAGTATGATAACTTTTCGTAGAAGATAAAAGAAAAGGCAGAATTTTTTCTACCTTAACTTTTTTATGTATCTTCTTTTAATCTGATTGGTAAAATCATATAAGTATAGTCTGTATTTTCTAACGATTTTATTAAACATGGTGAGATACTTGTTCCAAATTCTATATAAACCTCTTCATCTTCTATTGCTTTTAGACTGTCAAGAAAATATTTAGGATTAAAACCTGCTTCTAAATTTTTTCCTTCAGTTGAAATAAATAATTCTTCTTTTGCATCTCCAGTTTGATTTGTACAAGATATTGTTACTTTTCCTATATCTACCTTTACTTTTACTGGATATTTCTTTTCTTTTTCAATAGATGATGATGAAATTAAACTTATTCTTTCAAAACTATCTTGTATACTATTTTTACTAACTTTTATTCTTGTTTCCCAATTACTTGGAATTACATTTTTATAGTTTAAAAATTCACCATCTAAAATTCTAGTTACTATTTTACAATTATCCATTTCAAATAATGCTTGATTTTTAGAAATTCCAATTTTTATAGTTTCAAAAGAATCTGATATTATTTTATTAACTTCGTTTAAAGTTTTACCTGGAATTACTGCTTTAAAATCTTTTGATTGTTTATTTAAGTAAATTGTTCTTAAAGCTAATCTAAATCCATCTACTGCTACTAAATTTAACTTATTGTTTTCCACTTCAAATAAACAACCTGTGAATATTGGTCTACTTTCTTCTGTACTAACTGCAAATATTGTTTTCCTAATCATATTTTTTAAAGCACTTTGTTCTATTTCTATAGAATTTTCTATTTCGATCTTTGGTAGTTCAGGAAATTCTTCTGGATTCATAGTTGCTAATTTGTATAGAGCTCCTTCACATTCAATTTCTAATAGATTTTTTTCATTTAAGGTTATGTTTATTTCTGTATCTGGTAGCTTTCTTATTATTTCACTAAACATTATGGCATTTACTACTGTATTTCCTTGCTCTTTAATTTCACATTCCATTACATATTCGATACCAATTTCTAAATCATAAGTTGTTAATTTTATTTCTTTATCCTTTGTTTGAATTAATATTCCTTCTAATATTGGCATTGTTGTTTTAGATGCTACTCCTTTTACTACGGAATTTATAGCTTTGAGTATTTGGTCTTTATAACAAACAATTTTCATTTCGAAACCTCCTTATATAATAAATAATATTTATAGTAGTAATAGTATTAGGTGCTGTGGAAACTGTGGAAAACTATGTTGAAAGTTAGAATCCCTAAAAAAATGCATGTTTATGATTTGGTGGAAAACTCTTAATTTAATCCACAGTTTTTTTTTTGATTGTGTAAATTTTGACATATACACATGTTTTAAACATGTTATTAACATTAGTATGTGGATATCGAACATATTAGTTCCGTAAGAATAGAAACGATATGTTTTTCCAAACAGTTATTTTTCAAACACAAATTTTTAGAAAAAGTTCAAATTAGTTTTTACTCTTATTTTTTTCATCTGTAATTATGTTTTTCACACTATCCACAATTAACTTGGTATTACTTTTTTCTTTTGTGTCTTTTTCTATTTTTCTACATGCATGCATAACTGTTGAATGGTCTCTACCACCAAATTCTGTTCCAATTTGAGGATATGACATATTTGCAACAGACCTACATAAGTACATTGCAATTTGTCTTGGAAATGCAATGTCATTTGATCTCTTATTTCCAGATAAATCATCTTTGTTGATATTAAAGTATTTAGCTACTGTTTCTTTTATAAAGTCGCTAGAGATTACTTTTTCGTTATTGTATTTAAATTCATTTATACTTTTTTCAGCTAGCTCTATTGTTATAGGACTATGTGTTAAAGAAGCAATTGCAACTACTTTGTTAAAAACTCCTTCTAGCTCTCTGATGTTTGAGTCTATTTTGTTTGCTATATTAGATAATATAAAGTCATCTATTACTATGTTTTCGTCTTGAGCTTTTTTTCTTAGTATTGCAAGTCTTGTTTCATAATCTGGGCAAGATATGTCAGCTAGTAATCCCCATTCGAATCTAGATTTTAGTCTATCCTCTAAAAATGGTATATCCCTAGGAGGTTTGTCACTTGAAAGGATGATTTGTTTACCATTTTCAAATAGTGTATTGAAGGTATGGAAAAATTCTTCTTGTATTCTTTCTTTTTTTGCTATAAATTGGATATCGTCTATTAATAGAACATCAATATTTCTATATTTGTTTCTAAATACTTCATTTTTGTTATCTCTTATTGCGTTTATTAATTGATTTGTAAAAGTTTCAGAAGTTACATATAAAACATTATAATTTTTGTATTTTTCAATAATTCTGTTTCCAATTGCATTCATTAAGTGAGTTTTACCTAAACCTACTCCACCATATAAAAACAAAGGATTGTAGGATTTTGCAGGTTCATTACCTACTGCTAAGGCTGCAGCATAGGCCAATCTATTATTGTCCCCTACTACAAAAGTTTCAAAAGTGTATTTTAAATTTAGTGTTATTCTATTTTTTTCTGTTTCAGGTGATGTTGTAGTGGAATTATTTGTTTCTGGAGCTTTTTCATTAAAACTGTCTTCTTCTGTTAAATCTATAACTGAATATGTCCATTCTTTGTTTGTTATGTATCTTAAGGTATTTAATAATAAACTTCTATATTTGTTTTCTATAAAATCTTTTTGAAATTCAGAATTTGTAGTAAATACAATATTATTTCCTTCTATACTTTTGATGCCTAAAGGAACTATCCAGGTGTCATAAGAGATTTGGGTTAGTTCAGGTTTTAATAATTCTCTTATCTTTGTTATTAACTCTTCTTTTTCTATTGTCATTAAAGAATCATCCTTTCTTGAAAAATTATCCACAAAATTATCCACAAATGTTAATAACTTTGTAATATTTTTGTAAAATAAAGAGTATTTATACGAACATTTATTTATTGATTTCTATTATAAAATCTCATCTATTTTGTGCTTTTCATATAATAACAAATTTAAGCATAATAAGTCAATATTAATGTGGAAAAAAATTAGAAAATGTGGATAATAGTCAAAAAAAGTGTGGAAAACGGCGAAATATTACAAAAATATTACAAAAAACCTAAAATCAAGTACATAAAAAACAAAGAATAAAATAAGCAGTAAATAAAGCTGAAATATAACTATGCGTAAGAAAAAATTTATAAAAAATGACAAATTCTATTGACAACCTATAATCAACTAAGGTATAATCGATGTACTTGTTATTTTAGATAAATAAATCAAAATTTAGGAGGTGCTAAAAAATGAAGAGAACATTTCAACCAAAAAATAGACAAGAAAAAAGAGAACACGGATTTATGAAAAGAATGAAAACAGCATCAGGAAGAAAAGTATTAAAAGCTAGAAGAGCAAAAGGAAGAAAAAAACTAAGTGCATAGGGTATAAAAATAATGTTTTAAAGGCCGTAGCAACGAGCCTTTTATACATACTCTATAAAAAAATTTTTCATTAAACATCAAACAATGCTATAGAGAGGACAAGATAATGAAAAAAACAAAAACACTAAAAAAAAATTATGAATTTAAATACGTTTTATCAAAAGGAACTTATTACTCAGGAAAGCACATAGAAACCTTTATAAAAAAAAATAACAAAAACTATAACAACATAGGAATAGCAATTAGTGTAAAAATAGCAAATGCAGTAGTAAGAAATAAAATAAAAAGACTAATAAGAGAAAGTTATAAAAATATAGAAAACAAGACAAAAAATGGATATAGTATAGTATTTTTATGGAAAAAGAAAGCAGACATAAAAAATGCAAACTATGAAAATGTGGAAAAAGATATAAAAAAAATATTTGATAAAGCAAAAATAATAATAGAGGGAAAAGAATGAAAAAGTTACTAATATCCTTAATTGAAATATATCAAAAAAATATATCAATATGGATTGAAAGTAAAAATATACATTGCAAATTCTATCCAACTTGTTCAGAATATGCAAAACAAGCCATAGAAAAATATGGAGTAGGGAGAGGTATTGCAAAAGGAATTGCAAGAATAATAAGATGCAATCCTTTCACAAAAGGCGGGTATGATCCGTTAAAATAGATTTAGGAGGAACAAAATAAATGTTTCAATTTTTGGCAAACATTTTTGGATACTTATTAGAATTACTATACAATCTAGTTAACAACTATGGTATAGCCATAATATTATTCACAGTAATAATAAAATTATTATTATTACCATTATCAATAAAACAACAAAGAACAACTAAAAAAAGTGCAGAATTGCAAGAAAAGATGAAAGCAATACAGTTCAAATATAAAAATGATCCAGAAAAAATGAATCAAGAAGTAATGAGCTTATATAAATCAGAAAATATGAGTCCATTAAGTGGATGTCTAACAGCAATAATACAGTTTTTATTGTTACTATCAATATTTTATTTAGTTAGAAGTCCATTAACCTATATGGAGAAAATACCAGTAGATAACATAAACAACTATGTATCACAACTACAAGAAGAAGGGCAAACAGTAAGTAATGTTTATCCTGAAATTGACTTAATAAGAGAATATGGAAAACTAAAAGAAAAAAATCCAGAAGATCTTAATGTAGAAAAAATAAACCTTAAAATGAACTTTTTTGGTTTAGATTTAAGCAAAATACCACAACAAAACATGGGGGATTTCACAGTATATATAATTCCAGTTTTATATATAATATCATCCTTTGTATCTATAAAAATGACTACAAAACAACAAGAAAAAGCTAGAAAAGAAAGCAATAAATCAGTAATAGACGGAGAAACAGGAGAAGAAGTAAAAGAAGGAAATAATGAAATGGATGCAGTAATGCAAACAAATAAAATGATGTCTTGGATGATGCCAATAATGTCTATTTCAATTGCTTTAGTTGCACCTTTAGGCTTAGCCTTGTATTGGCTAATAAACAATATACTTATGATAATAGAGAGAACAATATTAGACAAATTCATAAAAGACTAAAGGAGGATATAAAATGGAAAACAAAATTATTGCAGAAGGAAAAACAACTAATGAAGCAATAGAAAATGGACTAAAAATCTTAAAAGTATCAAAAAACAATGTAAATATAAAAGTATTAGAAAATGAAGAAAAAAGAAGTTTCTTTAGTATATTAGCTCCAAGAGTTGTAAAAGTAGAATTAACCTTAAAAGAAGCAGAAAATAACGAAATAAAAAGCGAAAACAGAAACCAGAAAGAAAAGAACATCAAAAATACTATAGAATTAGCAGACGAAGATCAAACTAAAGCAAAAGAGAATATAGAAGAATTTATAAAGGCTTTAATTGAAAAATTACCAGAAGATATAAAATATTCTATAAAGAGCGATAAAAATGGTCTAAAAGTAGAATTAACAGGAGAAGATATAGGATATTTAATAGGGTATAGAGGAGAAACCTTATATGCTATTCAAAATATTTTGTCATCAGTAGCTGGAAAAGGGATTCAAAATAGAGTTAGAGTAATTTTAGACATTGAAGGATATAAAAATAAAAGAGAGAAAACTCTGGAAGATTTAGCAAAAAAAGTTGCATACACTGTAATAAAAACTAAAAAACCTGTAAAATTAGAACCTATGACAGCATATGAAAGAAAAATTATTCATAGTATATTACAAGAAAATAATAAGGTTGAAACAAATAGTGTTGGTGAAGAACCACATAGAAGAATTGTAATTTCTTTAAAAAATAAGTAAATATGAATTAAAATCAGAGGTCAAAGGTCGGATTTTACTATTAATGTAATATCTATTTTTGCCCTCTTTTTTTATACAACAGAAAGTCATATTTTCATATTGTATAAAAAGCCACAATGTTTCTAATTACTTTACTATTTACTTTGCTATATTATATATTTTAATAATTAATTTAAAATATATAATATAGCAAAGTAAAATTAAATAACAAAATAAAGGAGGGAAAAGATATATAAGTTATATATCGTAAAATATGGATACAATTGCATCAATATCTACAGCACCACGGAATTGGAGGAATAGGAATAATAAGAATGAGTGGTGAAGATAGTTTTAAAATACTAGAAAAAATCTTCAAGCCAAAAAACAAACAAAACTTAGAAGAAATAAAAGGATATAGAATAAAATATGGAAACATAGTAGCTTCAGAAAAGGTAATTGATGAAGTATTAGTTTCATACTTCAAAGCACCAAAAAGTTACACAACAGAAAATATGTGCGAAATTAACTCACATGGAGGAAATATTATAGTAAAAGAAATATTAGAATTATGCTTAAAAAATGGTGCAAGACTTGCAGAGCCAGGAGAATTTACAAAAAGAGCCTTTCTAAATGGAAGAATAGACTTATTACAAGCAGAATCAGTAATAGACATAATAAATGCAAAATCTAAAAAAGAAGTTAGAGAAGGAATAAAACAATTAGAAGGCTATCTTTCAAAAGAAATAAAAGAAATAAAACAAGAAATAATGGATGTAACAATAAATATGGAAGTGTCTATTGATTATCCAGAATATGATGTAGATGAAGTTACAATAAATCAAATATCTAACATGATAAACAGAGTAGAAATGAAGTTAAGGAAGTTAGAAGAAAGCTTTGAGAATGGAAAAATAATAAAAGAGGGAATAAAAACAGTAATATTAGGAAAGCCAAATGCAGGTAAATCATCTTTATTAAATGCTATATTGAAAGAAGAAAGAGCAATTGTAACAGAATATGAAGGAACAACAAGAGATACCATAGAGGAATTTGTAACTATAAAGGGAATCCCATTGAAACTAGTAGATACTGCAGGTATAAGAAATGCAAAAGACGAAGTAGAAAAAATAGGAATAAAGAAATCGAAAGAGTTAGCAGAACAAGCAGATTTAATAATAGCAATATTTGATAGTTCTAAAGAATTATCAAAAGAAGATATAGAAATTTTAGATATTTTAAAAAATAAAAAATCTATTATAATCTTAAATAAAATTGATTTAGATCCAAAATTAAACGAAGAGACTTTGGAATTAAAAGAATTAAATAAAAAGATTATTAAAATATCAGCCTTAAATAATATAGGAATAGAAGAATTATATGATGAAATAGCTAATTTATTTAATTTAAACGAAATAAATTTAGATAATGAAATAGTTATAACAAATTTACGTCATAAAGCTTTAATATCAAAAGCTTTAGAAAGTATATCAAAAACAAAAGATTCTATAACAAATAATATGCCAATAGACATTATATCAATTTTTATAAAAGATATTTTAGAGAATTTATCAAATATTACAGGAGAAATAGTAAGTGAAGATATAATTGATGAAATTTTTGCTAAGTTCTGTTTAGGAAAATGATAAATTAGAACGAGAATCGAAAATAAGCAATTTTATAATGTTAGGAATATAATTTCATATAAGAAAAATAAAATTCATAAAATAAGGAATTTGAAAGGTAAGATATAAAAACTAAAAAATAGATATAAAAGTGTAAAAAACAACAATTTACATAACAACAAAAACTAAAAAGTAAAATTAAACGTAATTTTCAAATAAAATACTTAAGGGCTAAATTTAGCTTAATAGCACCTGTAAAGTGATTATTTTAAATGAAACTTAAAAGTAAATATATACATATATTATAAAAAAACACTAATTCTTGTTTCACGAGGAAAAGTAAAAAACAAAAAAAGAGGGAGAAAAAAATGAGTTATTATGCAGGAGATTATGATATAGCTGTAGTTGGAGCAGGACATGCAGGATGTGAAGCCGCTTTGGCAGCTGCAAGGTTAGGAATGAAAACTTTAATATTTTCTATTAGTTTAGAAGCTATAGCAAATATGCCATGTAATCCACATATTGGAGGAAGTTCAAAAGGACATTTAGTTAGAGAAATTGACGCCTTAGGTGGAGAAATGGGAAAGAATATTGACAAGACTATGATACAAATAAAAATGTTAAATACTTCAAAGGGTCCAGCAGTACATTCTTTACGAGCACAAGCAGATAGAAAAAGATATCAAGCAGAAATGAAACATACCTTAGAAAAACAAAAAAATCTTGAAGTAAAACAAGGAGAAATTGTAAATATAGAAGTCAAAGATGGAAAAATTGTTTCAATAGAAACAGATGTAGGAGCAATATATAAAGTTAAAGCAGTAATATTAGCTACAGGTACATACTTAAAGGGGAAAATATTTATAGGGGACTATTCGAAAGAAAGTGGACCAGATGGAGTAGCAGCTGCAAATCAACTATCAAATTGTTTGAAAAATATAGGAATAGACTTAGTTAGATTTAAAACAGGAACACCAGCAAGAATAAATAAAAGAAGCATAGATTTTACAAAAATGGAAGTTCAAAAGGGAGACAAGGGGATAGAAGCCTTTTCTTTTGAAAATGAACCAAAAGAATTTGAGCAAGTAGATTGTTACTTAACTTATACAAATGAAAATACTCATAAAATAATTAAGGAAAACTTACACAGATCACCATTATATGCGGGTGTTATTGAAGGAACAGGACCAAGATATTGTCCATCAATTGAAGATAAAGTAGTTAGATTTAGTGACAAGCCTAGACATCAAGCCTTTGTTGAACCAGTTGGATTAGATACAGAAGAAATGTATATACAAGGAATGAGCTCATCTTTACCAGAAGATGTACAAATTGCCTTATATCACACAATACCTGGACTAGAAAAGGCAGAATTTACAAGACCAGCCTATGCAATAGAATATGATTGTATAGATCCATCAAACTTAAAATTATCTTTAGAATATAGAGGAATAGAAGGTTTATTTATGGCAGGTCAAATAAATGGAACTTCTGGATATGAAGAAGCTGCATGTCAGGGATTAATGGCAGGAATAAATGCAACACAAAAAATAAAAGGAAAAGAACCAATAATTTTAGACAGAACACAAGGCTATATAGGTGTACTAATTGATGATATTGTTACTAAAGGAACAAAGGAACCATATAGAATGATGACTTCAAGAGCAGAATATAGATTATTATTAAGACAAGACAATGCAGATTTAAGACTAACAAAAATAGGGTATGAAGTAGGCTTAATAACCAAAGAAAGATATGAAAAATTTATAACAAAAAAAGAAAATATAGAAAAAGAAATAAAAAGACTTAAAGAATTGACTGTTAAACCAACAAAAGAGGTGAAGGAATTACTTAAAAAATATGGAACCTCAGAACTAACTACAGGAACTAAAATGTCTGAACTATTAAAAAGAACAGAATTAGATTATAATAAACTTGAAGAAATAGACAAAGAAAGACCAAAACTTAGTAGACAAGAAAGAGAAGAAGTGCAAATACAAATAAAATATGAGGGATATATAAAGTTGCAAGAGGAACAAGTAGAGAAATTTAAAAAACTTGAGAAGAAAGTATTACCAGAAGATATAGATTACGAAAATTTAAAAGGGATATGTTTAGAAGCAAGACAAAAACTTAATAAATATAAACCACACTCAATTGGTCAAGCATCAAGAATATCGGGAGTTTCTCCAGCAGACATATCAGTACTATTAGTATATTTGCAACAAATAAATCAGGAAAGAAAAAAGGTTGAAAAATAATTATAATTTTGGTGTCATTATACTGCATTTAAAATTTAATTCTTTTCGAACCACATTTGTACTTTAGGAAGGAATGAAATTAAAGATGGATAAAGAAGAATTTGAAAATATCTTGAAAAAAACTTCAAAAGAAATAAATATAGAGCTAAAAAAGGAACAAATAGAAAGATTTTTTCAATATATGAAATTATTATTAGAATGGAATGAAAAAATAAACTTAACAACAATAACAGATCCAAAAGATATAATATTAAAACACTTTATAGACTCGTTAACAATACAAAGATATATAAAAGAAAATTCATATTTAGTAGATGTTGGCACAGGAGCAGGATTTCCAGGCATACCTCTAAAAATATATAGAAAAGATATAAAAGTAGTGTTATTAGATTCTTTAAATAAAAGAATAAACTTCTTAAACGAAGTATGTAAAGAGTTAGAACTAGAAAATATAAGTGCTATACATTCAAGAGCAGAAGAATTTGCTAAAAATAAAAAATATAGAGAAAAATTTAATGTTGTTACCTCTAGAGCAGTAGCCAATTTAAGTACTTTAACTGAATATATGTTACCTTTAACAAAAATAGGAGGTATATGTATCTGTATGAAAGGAAAAGAGATAGAAGAAGAATTAAAGGATGCCAAAAAAGCTATTTGTGTTTTAGGAGGAACAGTAAAAGAAAAAAATGAATTTTTTCTAAAGGGTGAAGAAAGAATATCAAGAAATATTATCTTATTAGAAAAAATAAAAACCACACCTTCTAAATATCCTAGAAAAGCAGGAATGCCAAGTAAAGAACCATTAAAATGATTTTAGGGACGGAGGAAAAAATCATTATATTCTAATTATTTTTATAAACTTTTTATGTTTAATAATTTAACAATGTTGATACCTTATTAAGAAATTATTATAAGGTATCAATTTTATTATATAATAGGAAGGTTATTCTGACTTCCATATTGAATAAAATACCTTGTACATAAATTTATTTCATAAATTTTGTAGGTAAACAATTTACCTAAAACAATTTTTATTATTATTTTTAGATTATAATTTTTAAGAATTAATACTTTTCTTTAGAAATAAATAATAATTTAAATAAATAATTGTTTATATTTAAACAATTTATTTATACAATAGGAAAGTCATACGTTTCTATTGTATAAAAAGCTACAATAGCTAAATCTTTAACATTTTCTCCTTATAATCGAAAAGTCAAATCGGACAAGAACAAATTAAAGAAAATCTTTGGTTTTTTTATTTGTTGTATTTAAAAGAACTGTAATTATTTATTATTAGAATAAGCTCAAAATTCTATAGAAAAGTATTTAACTAGGTTAATAATTTTAGTACACTTAATAAATATTAATTTAAAGATAAATGCATAAATTTGCCATGTACTCAACTTAAAAGATTAAAAAAATTTTAATATTATTCTATGAGGAAATCTAGGTATAAAGAAAATGTAAAATACTAAATCAAATATATTTTTACTTATTACTTCTAGTGACTTTCAAATAGTATTAAAATATAAAAGCATAATATAGATATTTTTACTATAAACTATTTCCACAAGAACTGTTTAATTTAATAAAAAGCCATGATTTTTTCCTCCGTCCCCAAAATCATTTAAAAATTTAAAAGCGTATTGACTTTTTTGAAATATTTTTATATTATATGTATATATGAAACAAAGTAACTAATGAGTAAAAAATAACCAAAAATGGAGGCAATTAAATTGGGAAAAATAATATCAGTAGCTAATCAAAAAGGTGGTGTTGGTAAAACAACAACAACCGTGAATTTATGTACAATACTAGCAAAGAAGAATAAAAGAGTTCTATTAATAGATGCAGATCCACAGGGGAATGCAACAAGTGGTTTAGGAGTAGAAAAGGAAGTTGAAATTTCTACCTATGACATTTTAGTTAATGATATTGAAATTAAAGATGCAATACAATTGACGTCAATAAGAAATTTAGAAATATGTCCTGCAAATATGAATTTGGCTGGAGCAGAAGTAGAATTAGTATCTATGATGTCTAGAGAACAAAGATTAAAAGAGAAATTAGAAAAAGTAAAAGAAAATTATGAATATATATTTATAGATTGTCCACCATCCTTAGGATTAATTACACTAAATTCCTTTACAGCATCTGACAGTGTATTAATACCAGTACAATGCGAATATTTTGCATTAGAAGGTTTAGGACAATTATTAAATACAATTAATTTAGTAAAAAAACATCTAAACAAAGAAATACAAATAGAAGGTGCTTTATTAACAATGTATGATATAAGAACAAACCTTTCTAATCAAGTTGTAAAAGAAGTAAAAAAATACTTTGGAGACAAAGTATACAAAACAGTTATACCAAGAAATGTAAAATTAAGTGAAGCACCAAGCTATGGAATGCCTATTACAGAGTATGATTCAAGGTCAAAAGGTGCAAAGAGTTACATTAAATTTGCAAAAGAATTTCAAAAAATAAATGATGAAGAGAAGAAATCAAAACACATAAACTAAAAGGAGGAATATAAATGGCAAAAATGACTGGATTAGGAAAAGGATTAGATGCTTTATTTGGACAACCAACAGAGGAAGAAGAGATAAAAGAAAATGATATATTAAAGAATTTAAAAATAACAGAAGTAGAACCAAATAGAGACCAACCAAGAAAAAACTTTGACCAAGAAACTTTAGAAGAATTAGCACAATCAATTAAAGAATATGGTTTAATACAACCTATAATAGTAACAAAAAAGGATGGATATTATAGTATAGTTGCAGGTGAAAGAAGATGGAGAGCTTCAAAAATTGCTGGGCTTAAAGAAATACCAGCAATAATAAGAGAAGATGATGAAAAAATAAATTCAGAAATATCACTAATAGAAAATATGCAAAGAGAAGATTTAAATCCATATGAAAAAGCTTTAGGAATAAGAACGCTAATAGACAATTATGGATTTTCACAGGAAGAAGTTGCAAGAAAACTAGGAAAAGGAAGAAGCACAATTGCAAATTGGGTAAGAGTATTAAATTTAGATCCACGAGTATTAGAAATGGCAAAACAAGGTAAATTAACAGAAGGTCATTGTAAAGCACTACTTGCAATAACTGAACCAGAAAAACAATATCAAACTGCAATACAGATGTTAGAAAGAGGAGAGACAGTAAGACAAGTAGAAAAAAAATCAAAATTAAAAGAAACAAAAGAAGAACAAACAAGAAATCATATATTATATAAAAGTATAGAAGATAATTTTCAAAGTTTCTTTGGAACAAAAGTAAAATTAGATGCTGGAAAACGTAGAGGAAAAATTATTATAGAATATACTTCAAATGATGATTTAGAGAGAATTTTAGGATTAATTAAATAATTTAGTAGGAGAAGGATATATTATGGAAGATTTATTAGAAATATTAAAATCAGATAACTTTTTGTTAATTTTATTTTGTTTAAATATAGTTTTATTATTAATTTGTTTATTTAATATAATAAGTTATTCAAAATTAAATAAAAAATATAAAAACTTTATGAAAAAATTAGGCGAAGGAAAAAATATAGAAGAAGATTTAGAAAATTACATGTATCAAGTTAGAAAAGTAGAGGAAAAGAATGCAGAAATTGCAAATGATGTACATAATATAAAAAATGATTTAATGACTTGCATTAAAAAGGTTGGAGTAGTTAGATATAGTGCTTATGAAAATATGGGTAGTGACTTAAGTTTTACACTTGCTTTATTAAATGAAGAAAATACTGGTGTTATATTAAATGGAATATATTCGAGAGAAATGTCAAATATTTATGCAAAACCAGTAGAAAAAGGAAATTCAACTTATACTTTATCAAAAGAAGAAAACGAAGCAATTACTAAGGCTGTAAATATATACAAAAAACAAAAATAAGTTTTCATAAGGAGATAAATTATGAAGAGAATAGAGTTAAGAAGATATACAGAGGACGATTTAGAGGATTATTTTAAATTAGTTAATAATGAAGAAGTGAAACAATTTTTACCATATATGTATTGTAATAATATAAAGGTGGCAAAAGCAATCTTAAAAAGAAAAATAGAAGTAGATATTAATAAAAAAAGAATTTATGCAATTGAAAATATAAAAGACAAACATGTAATAGGAGAAATTGCAGCTGTAATTAAAGATAAAACTGCAGAAGCAGAATTCATGATAAATCCAGAGTATAGAGGAAAAGGCTATTCACAAGAAGCTTTTATAGCTTTGCTTGATATTATTAGGAGTGAAAATTTAAGTATAAATAAAATCAAAGCCTTAGTAATGGAAGAAAATAAAAGTTCAAGAAAAATGCTAAGTAAATTGGAATTTGAAACAAAGCAACAGGAAACAGGACAAGAATATGTTGAATATGAAAGGGATATATAAGCAATAAATAATATATCCACATTTTATTAATAATATGTGGATATATTGTTTTTAAAAGGAAATACTACTTATATATAAAAAATCAAAATTTCTATTGACAAACATGTTTAAAAATGCTAATATAGTTATTGTCGTAGAGATACATGGAGAGGTGGTCGAGTGGTTTAAGGCACCAGTCTTGAAAATTGGCGTAGGTTTATCCCTACCGTGGGTTCGAATCCCACCCTCTCCGCCAAAATAAGTTAGATATAATACATAGAAAGATATATCTAACTTTTATTTATAAAAAAATGTAGGTGTACCCAAGTGGTGAAGGGGGCAGTTTGCTAAACTGCTAGGTCTCGTAAGGGGCGCGGAGGTTCGAACCCTCTCACCTACGCCAAAAAAGGGGCTGTAAAAAAAGTCCCAACGAAAAATGAGATTTGAGTTATAATTT
>CAMXQV010000024.1 GCA_947245515.1 uncultured Clostridium sp.
TTGGTAAAAATTATTTTCCCTTTTTTGGTAATTTTGGTATTGACTTTTATAATTAATCATACTACGACAAATACATGCACGTTGTAATTGCCCTCCTGAAACCTCATTTATGTCATTATCTGCAATTTCTATAATTCCAAGTTTACGCATTAGAGTATGCCCTCTTTGAAGAATTTCATTTCGACTTTCACTATTTTTTTTAGATTGCACTGCTGGAAGTATAATATTATCTGCTATAGTAAGATTTTTTAACATATACATTTGTTGAAAAATAAATCCAATATCATCAAGTCGTAAATTTGCAAGTTCTTTTTCCTTCATTTTAACAATATTTTTATTATCAATCTTTACCTCTCCTGCTGTTGCACTATCCAAACCTGAAACTGAGTAAAGTAATGTCGATTTACCAGAACCCGAAGGTCCCATAATACCAACCATTTCTCCTTTAGAAATATTAAAATTTACATTTTTAAGAATATTATTTTGACGACCATTTACAATATAGGTTTTACAAAGATCTTTTACTTCTAGAATATTCATAATCTACTCCTTTCTTATTCAATATTTAATATATCTGAAGATTTTATTTTTCTTATATGCCTTGATATTAAATATGCACTTATAATTGTTGTTATAAAAACAATTGCTGGAAAAATAATATAAGTTTCTGTAGGATTTATTATATAATCTACACCTATTTCTAATCCCATCGTTTTAAATATTGGATCCATACATAAATGTGTTAATGGAATTGCAAAAATTTCACCTATTATTACTGAAAACATTCCAATAAATAGAAATCTTAATGTATGGTATAAATATATATTTTCATCTCTAATACCAATAGCTTTCATAAGTCCAATTTCACCTCGCTCTTTTTCAATAAAGGAACGTTCCATAAGTACTGTAATAAGAATAACTAAAAGAATTGTAATAATAGTAATAAGTATTTTCATGGCATTAAGAGATTCTGTAACACTTAACATATCTGATATATATTCTGCACTTGTTATGACAGTTGCAAACTCTGGAAAATTTTCTTTTATTTTTTTTGCTCTCATTTCAACTTCTTCTTTATCTGGATTATCTGTAAATACAATTTGAGTATCTATCCCTCCATAACTTTGAATACAATTTATTCTTTCATTAGTATGAAGTCTTATTCCATCTCCCCTCTCAAGCATTGATTGAAAGTATGCTGTTATAATATAATTCTTATCACCATCAATAGTTTTAATTGTTATAGTATCTCCAATAGTTGCTTTAATTTTATTTGCTGAAATTTTAGTGATAGCTATTTCATTAGAATTTTTTGGAGCTGTTCCTTCTAAGTATTCATACATATCCATTGTGGTTCCTGTTCCTTGATATATTGGTAACTTAGCTATATTACCATCAAAACTTACAGGTAATGTAAACATCATCTCTTTCATACAATTTGCAGGCATTCCTTTTTTTTCAAGTTTTTCTTCTAAATTATTTAAAAATTTTTCTAGCTTTTCATGTCCATTTTCCATTAAAATTTCAGTAGTAATATTATCGTTTGCAACAACATCACTATGGGCTATGCCAAATGCACTATATAAACTACCACTTTTCATTGTTGAAACAGTTGCTGAAAGTACCAAAAGAAGTGATGTACATAAGAAAAATATAATAGTAATAATAATATAACGCTTTGGACTACTTACAATATCATTAAGTGCTAGAAAAGATGCTTTGGGTAATCTACTTTTTCCTAACTTCATATAACTCTTTTTTCTAAAACGTTCTCCTGTTTGCCCATTTCTAATTGCATCTATTGGTTTTATTTTTTTAACCTTACTAGTACATCCAAAACAAAACATTAAAATTATAAAAACAACAATTCCTGCACAAAATATATTTATAAAAATTGGATTTTGATTACTTATAATAATCGAGGTTGGAGATACCTTCATTATCATTTTAGCAAATGGGAAACTAAGTATTAGTCCAATACATGCACCTATTATAGAAAGTGCCATATATTTTACAAGATATAATCCTCTTATTTTTAGATTACTTATACCAATAGCCTTCATAACTCCAATTTCACGAAATTCTTCTGCTAATGTAAATGTAATTGTAAAACGTAAAACTACAAATGCAATTGCTATAAGAATAAAACTTACTACAAGAATAATACCTGTTACAATCATATCAAAAATATATGAAAATTTAATAATTGATCTATCTATATTATAGAAACTGTTATCAGTAAGTAATTTAATTTCTGAAAGTGTGTTTTGGGTATTGTTAGTATGTATATAAATTAAATTTCCACCATAAGTCTTATCTGTTTTCGAATTATACATATATTTTTCATAATCTTTACTACTTATTATATATCGTTGTATCCCACTTGGTCCCAAAACAGCATCTTTGATTCCACCAGCAAATACAAACTCCTTTTTAATCTCATCTATTTCAATTGTGATTTTATCTCCTTTTTCAAGTCCCATTTTTTTTGCTTTTTCTTCTACCAAATAGATTTTTCCTTGTTCAACTTTTTCAAGCTTACTTCCATCTTCAAGAAAATAATTCAAAGATAATTCTTCATCACTTTGAACTATATTAATTCCTCTTAAAGCAGTTATATCATCATTCTCAAAGATAAAATTCTTAGGTTCTAAAAATAGTATTTTCTCTACACTGTAATCTTCAATTGTTTTTGTAGAATTTAAGATAGTAATTGGATCTGTTTCAAAATCTTTATTCCTTGTTGCTACCAAATAATCTGGTGCTTTGGCCATATCTAAATAATTATCTAATGAAGAAGTAACGTTTAAAATATTACTTACACTAGATGATACAAACATTGTTGCCAGTATAATAAATATAAGTAAAATTATATTCATAGTCTTTTTTCTTTTTAAATCTTTTTTTAGTATATTAAAATACATTTTCCTACTCCTTTCTTTGTTGTAATTTCATTTTAGCATAGAAATTATTAAATAATCATTAAATAGTATTTTTGTTCTAAATTATCATATAAATACTAATAAGGACAAATGATTTTCAACTAATCATCTGCCCTATATAATTTCTCGAATTATTCATCTATCATATCTTTCATATTTAAAGTTTTATTTTCTACTGTATAATTAGATAAGTTAGGAGTTTTTACATCTTCATCTGTAACACTATTAAATTCATATTTATATTCTTGTATATTATCTTTAATTTCTTTTACTACATTTGTACCTGGAAAAAATGTTTTTCCTCCACCTCTATTAATCTCTCTTATTGGTAGTCCTATTTCTTTATCTATCCATATTTCCCATATATTATTTTCTGATCTATCCTTTAATACATAATATTCTTTTCCATAATCATAAGTATCTATATCTATTGAATATACAAAAGTTGTTCCTATCTTTTGAAATAAACTATTTCTATTAATGACAAAAGGAACATGTTTAATGTTATTAGCATTATTTTTCATTTCTGAAATCTCGCCTTTTTCAATTATTGCTTTTTTCTCTGTTTCATATATATATATTCTTTCATCTGAATTAATATTTGCATATTCAATTATGCTTGTTTCTATTCCATCATCTGAATAAATTTCAGACACAGACTTGTATTTCCCATCTTTATAATATTCTTTTCTAATTGAAGTATGATTATCAAATAATATTTCACTTGTTTCCTTATAAAAATTATTAGATTCCAAGGATTTTTTAGATTTATTCATGATACTATTTATTTTGTTAAAATTATTTAAAAATATAATAAAAGCTATTAATACTATTATTCCTATTGCTATTAACATAGATTTTATTTTGGTTTTTATTCTGATTTTTTTTAGATAATCTAGCTCTATTTGTTCTTTACTATCACTTTTTTTTAAATCTTCTTTAATCTGTTTTAATTCAGCTTGACAATTTTTACATTCTACTAAATGTTCTTCTACCATTTTTTTTGATTTTGGATTTAATATTCCATCAACATAACTAACTAATAAATCTTGCACAATTTCACATTCTTTTTCATTATTCATTGCTATTTTCCTCCCTCATTTTTTGTTTTGCCCTATAAAATGTAACTCTTGACCAATTAGAAGTTTTTCCTAGTATTTCTCCAATTTCTTCATAGCTCAAATTACCTATCATTCTTAGATACATCACTTCTCTAGATTTTTCATCAAGTTTTTGCATATCTTTAAATAATTTTAATTTTTCTTCTTTTGCACAAATAGTTTCTTCTAGTGTTTCATCATATAGAACATCTTCATTAATTTCTTCAAAAGACACATTAGCACTTCTATTCTTTTTCTTTAATTCTTTATACCATAGATGTTTGGCTATTTGACATAGCCAAACAGATAACTTACAATCTCCTCTGAATTTTTTTATATCTTTGACAGCTAAAGCAAAAGTTTCTTGTGTCAAGTCTTCTGAAATCTCCTTATTTTGCGTTAAGCAGAATAAGTATTTATAAACACTTGTAGAATATTCTTTATAAATTTCTTCAATATTCTGCATAACCTTTATACCTCCTTCTATATAATAAGGGAACTTTTTTTTGATTTTGTTACAAAAAATGAGGAAATATATGTATAAACTTATAGTTTATAATTTTAACAACCTATAAAAGCTTCTTGTTCTAATTTACAATTAGATTTTAACATTTCATCTATCACATCATAAAAAACTTCATAAGCTTCAATTTGTCGTATTTCAAGTAATCTATTTCTATAATCCTTACTCATTTCTTTCCAATATCTTTGTTTACTGCAAAATGAAATTTTATCCATTTTATAAGGTTTAAGTTCTGGAATAATTTTTCTTAATCTTGCAAAAATCTTAAAACCGCCAATATCAATATCACTCCAATGATAAAATTCTTTATCCTTTGCAACACTATATAACTTTCTAAAAAACTCACCTTTTATTGGACTATACATTCCTCCATGATAAATTACAAACTCCTCCTCTTTCATATTATTTTGAATATAATCTATATAATTTGCTTTATTTTCTATAAAAATTAACTTTTTTGCATTTTTAATCTTTAATGCTTTCATTTCTTTTACATTATAACTGTTAATATAACTTCCGAAGAGTTTGTTTTTTATACTCTATTTTTTCATTATTAATAAAACCTTCTAGATTTCCACAAAACTCTAATATTTCAGGATATTTTGAAATACCAACTTTTAATAAAAAATCCTCATGGCTATACTCTTCTTGTGCTTCATTTTCTATATTATACTTTTTTATTATTCTAATAATTATATTTTCTAAATTCTTTTCAAAATATTTTGAATCTCCAAAGCACTTTATACTAAGTACCCTTTTTAAGATTTGTTCTTCACTGTCGATTTCTTTTAGAACCTTTAAGATATCTTCTGCAAATTGAAACGGTAATAAGTTATTTGCTTTATGTTTTTCTTTTATATATTGTAACATATCTTTTCTATATTGTTCCATCCAAGTTTTTTTAAACTCATATTTTTCTAAATAACTTAATAATTTATAATTAATTTCCTTTATATCTGTTCTATTAACACTAGCATATGCCTTTTCTATATTTTGTTTATCTAGCCATATCTCTTGCAATATATTTCCGCTTCTCATAAGGCTCCCATGTGTAATCTATTAATTGCTCTTTTTTTAATTCTTTTACTAAATCATGAAATATCTTTTTAGCTTCATAATCTTCAATATTATATTCTTTTATATCCTTCATTTTTATTAGAATTCTTCTATTAGATTCTGTATATAAAGCTTTACTTTTCTCATATTTATCTAATAATTTATTTATTATAGAATTTTTATAATTCATTAGAATCTCTCCATTTTTATTTTTTTATATTCTAGGAAAAAGTTATAATTCTTTATTTTCATGCGACTTCGTGGTAACTACAAGGTTCTTAAGTTACGTGTAAATATATGTTTTCTTTCAATATTTTACAATTTTCTTCAACGTATTAAGCTGAAATTATTGAAAATAATAAATAATTAGAACTCTTCTTTATTTGTATATTTTCTTACAATTATTTCATGTTCTTCAGGATTCATAACCACATAAGTCGAGTCTACCAAATCTTGAATATCTTGTAGTTTTTCAGGAGGAGCAGCAAAAATAGCTTGAAATCCAATTTTTCTTAATAATTTAATACTCTCCTCTATTCTCTCATTATCCATTTTACTAAAAGCCTCATCAAAAACAATTAACCTAACAGTATTTTCCTGATTTTTAATTCTATAAACTTGAGCAAAGGATGCCAAAATAGATATATAAAATGGAGTTTGAGTTTCTCCACCAGATTTTTTCAATAAAGTTTTTGATAATCTTTGTTCATTACCAGTTTTATCTTTAACAATAAGATCAAAATTCAAATAAGTAGTATAATCTGTGTATTCTTTTATATTTTTTTCGTATTCTTTATCTAAAGTTGAATTTTCATTAGAATCTGTAGTAGTTACTTTATCAAATAATTCTTTAATTTCATGTTCATACTTTTTATTAAACTGTTCTTGACCAATTCCCCAATCACCTAATAATAATTCATCTTGCAACATATCATAAAATCTCTTATGTTCTTTTTTAGGAGACATCTTAAATTTATAAGTATCTGTTCCAAATTTGTGTTCACCTAAGGCACTATTTAAGTTGTTAATTTGTTCTCTTACTTCATCAATATTAGACTTTAATTTATCTAAAAATTCTATTCTAAATTGTTCATAAGCCTTTTCTCTAGAATCTTGGATCTTTTCTAGATAATTCGGTAAATCTATTTCTTTTAATTGTTTTAGTTGTTCTGAAAATTGTTTATTACTTAAATCATGAATATCAAAGGAGTACATATGTTGTTTATTATAATCACTTTTTTTGTTTTCTAAGTCTTGCTTAGTTTTTTCTATTTTATTTGCAGTGTTTTTAATAACACGACAAAAAGTCTCTATAATTTTTTCTGGTGTTTTCTTTAAGGCTTGTACACCATATTTTTCTTCTCCAATTTCATCTTGCCATTCACAAAAATATTCTTCATTTATTTGATTATTTTTCTGTTGGATTTGTGTTTCTATACTTGGTATTTTCTCATTTTCTTCATTACTTATTACTGCTTCTAAATTTCCTATTCTTTTATTGTTTTCTTTTATTAAAGCTTCTTTTCGTGATTTTTCTTCTTGCTTTTGTTGTATTTTATTAGAAATCGAATTTAACCAAAACATATCCATTCCATCAAGTTCTTTTTGTAGTTCTTGTACCTCTAATAAATATTTATCTTTTTTCTTTGCTTCCTCTATATTGTAATTAATATTTGAGATATCATCTTCACTAAAATTAAACATTTGTTTTATATTATCCATTATAGAGATAATATTTTCTTCTTTTTCAATTTTTTCCATTAATTCCTTTAATTCTTGTTCTTTAATTTGCTTTTGTCTTTTTAAAGCTTCTTTTCCTATTATTGGATATTTATAATTATTAGGATTTATTTTTCTTATAGAATAACTTTGATATAACATACAATCTGATGTTATTGAAATCTTATTTTTTCTTAATTCTTCAATTGTTTCAACTTTTATTACTCTTCCTAATAAATAATCTATATATATTTTTGCTAATTTATTTTCGGTTAAAATTTCTGTTGCTAAACTATTGCTATTTGCTTCATAATTATTATCTTTTTGTATTTTTCCTATATCTACTATACCAAAAGAATGAATTTTAGAACTTTCCCTTCCCAATTGTCTATATATTTTTGACGCTTCTTCAAAAAATTCTGGTTCTATAATTATATATTTCTTTTGAGTATTTAAATAGCCTTCTATCGCATTTTGCCATTTTTCATTTTTAATTTCTAATAAATCTGCTAAAAAGTATGTAGTAATCTTTTTTCCAAATTTCTCTTGTAACCTATCTTCTAATTGAGCTTTAAAACTTATTAATTCTTGCTCATACGGATTTTTTCCTTTATTTAATTTATCTATATCCTTTTCTAAGCTTTGTTTTGTTCTACAAGCTTCCTCATATTCTCGATTTGTTTCTGAAAAAATTATATTTCCTAATTTTATTAACTTTCCTACTTTTTCTCTTATTTCTTCTATTGCAGTAATTTCTAAATTGCTAAAATTATTTTCATTAATATTGTCTAAATAATTTAATAAATCTTTAAGACTACTTAATTCCTTTATTTCGTCTGCTACTATATTATTTTTAATTTGCTCTAATCTAGAAAGCTTTGCCTTCCATTTTAAACTATGATTTCTAAAAGATTTTATACTTCTTTGTTCTAAGTCTTCTATTCTTTTTATATTTGTATTTATTTCCTTCTTTTTTCGTGAAAGTTCGTCAGTTCTTTTAGCTATGTCTGAATTAGCTCTTGTTTGTAATAAGTCAGATAATTCGTCATCTAATATATTTTGTTCATCTTCTAATTTCTTTGTTTCTTTTTGTATAGTTTCTTTTTCTGTCTTTTTATCTTTTAATTCTTTATTTAAATTCTCTAATTCGTCTATTAATAATTGTTTTTCTGCTCTCCAAATTAAATATTGTTCTTCTCTCTTATTAGATATTTCCTCTATAAATCTATTGTGAAGATTTTCTATTTCTTGTAATTGATTTTCTTTGACTTTTAGTATTTCTACTTGTTTTGATAAACTACTGTATTGTCTTATGTTTTCTTGCATTGAGGTTATGTCTATCTTGTTTTTTACATCACATACATATTCTACTATAAATTTTTCTATATCATTAATTGGGGTAAAAGTTACTGCTTTTTGAAATAAACTGAAAAATTTTTGATTTAAACCTCCTAGTTTTCCTCTAATGGCATTTTGATATTGATTATTACTACTATAAAAATCATAATTATTTCTATAATTTATAGCAAAATAACTTTTTAAAGTATTATAAGAAAAAGGTATATTGTCTTCTCCTACAAATTCATTTTCTGGAATTTTATTATTTAATGAAAAAAAATGTTTTTCTATATCACTATCTTTATAAATATCAAAAACTACTCCTAGACAAAAACTCTTTCTTGTTACTTTATCATAAAATTCACATACAATAAAGCTTGAAAATCTACCATTTCTTATATATTTAAAACCACTATCCCCGTCATCACCAAGTTCTCCTTTTAAATATCCTTCTAAGGTTCTGTCTGTCCTATCATTTGCTGCTTTATTAAAAAAAGTTCCTCGTGTATCACCTAATATTACTAATTGCATTGCATCTATAATTGTTGATTTACCTGAGCCATTTTTTCCTGTTAGAAAATTTATGTTTTCAAAGTCAAGTATTTGTTTATTAATATAATGCCAGTTTATTAATAACATTCTTTTTAAACTTTTCATTCTTCTTCTCCTATTTCTTCTTCATTTTCATATTCTTCTTCGTCTTCTTCTAATCTATTTATAGCTTGGCTTAAGGCAGTTATTTTTTCATTTGTTATTACAAATAGTATTGATGGTAATATTATAATTTTTGTTTCTGGTTTTTCTAATATTCCTTCAGCTTTTTGTATTATATTAAAACTTATTAGCTTTGATAAGGCTGTTCTTATTTCTATATCAGATGGTTTTTTACTATAGGCTCCTACATCAAGTAAAGTTTTTATTAGATCTGATACTGTTACTATAATATCTGTATTTAAGGTTATATTTTCTCTAATTTCATCAAATTTTAGCCTTAATGCATATAAAAATATAGTTGTATTTTTATCTAGTCTTTTCTTATTATAACCATATTCGTTTTCTAGGTATATTACTTCATAATTACTATCTTTTATCAACCTAAAGCCTGCTATCTCTAAATATTCTCTAAATAATTCTAGGTTTCTGTCAATAAATCTATAATCACTATTTGATTTAAAGGTATTTTGTTTTGTATCATATATTCTGTTCACAATAAAAGTTTTGCTAAGTATTAAACTTATTATTCTTTTGAAATTTTCTTTGTCTAAATTAGTTAATTTACTATATTCTTCTATAAACATTTAATTTCTCCTTATAAATTTTATATTTGGTATTTTATATCCATTATTATCTATTATTTCATCATTATCTTCTATATAGTAAAAGCTTTTGCTGGATTTGTCAGCTTTTATTGTGGCAAGTATTAATAATATTAGGTCTTCTGTTGTTTTTAGTTCTATTTCACTTGAATTAATAAAAGGCTTGTCTTTAAAATTATTTTCCATAAATTCCTTTATTTTTTTGTTACTATATTTATTTTTTAGGCTATTAGCTATTTCTCTGTCAATTTTTTCATCGATTTCTTTTTCCTCTTTTAGTGGTATTGGATTTCCTTGTTTGCTCTTATCCTTTGAATTTCTAATGTAAATTGAGTCTTTGCTTATGTATTCTTGTCTTAATAATTGTACTTTATTTTCCATTTCTTCTATTACTTTTTCATTTTTGGCATTTTTTAATATATTTACTAATTTTCCTTTTAGTTCTTTATCATTTGTTAGTAAGTATTGTATTCTATTAACAGATGCTCTTATATAATCTGTATTTTTTCGTTCGATTTCATTCATTGTTAAGTCGATATTTTCATAGATTTCTAAAACTGTTCTAATTTTGTTTAATATGTCATTTTCAGCTTCTTCTCTTGTTTTATATTTTCTGATATTTTTACTTGCATAGTTTATTGTGTTCTCTAGTCTTGCCTCATCTACTAATATGTCTTTTAACATTTCTCTTATTGGTGCTTTATATCTTGGAACAGAGTCTCTTGTAAATCTTGGAAATATTCTTTCGTCACTATATTCTTTATATTCTAAAAAATGTGCATTTATTATGTCATTAATATTTTCTTGATTACACATTTTTCTATGAAATCTTCCTAAACTGTTGTATAGAGTTTTTAATTCATTTATTAGGTTTATTGTATTTGTGTAGGCTGTTATTATTGCATTATAAGTCTCTCCTTTTTGTATACTGGCTAATTTTAAACTTGAATAGGTTGCAAATACATAGGAGTTATATTCTATTAGGTCTTCATCTACTATGGTGTATAATAAGTTTATAAATTTTATGGAATAGTCTGGTAATATTATGTGTTCTTCAAAGGAATCTCGTTGCATTTCTATTTCAATCCATCCTGCCCATTTTAATTTTCTTAATAAAAAGTATGCTTTGCTAGCTATATTGTTATCTTTTAATTCTTCTGTCTCGTCTTCCTCTGAAAAGTCTTCTTGGTTAAATTGTTCTTCTAAATTATTTATTAGTCTTGCTATTATGTTTTCTCTTGGAATTGACATTTCTTGTCTAAAGGCTTCTCCTAAAACGAATAATGCGTCTATATATATGTTTTTGTTTTTTGATACTAATATTGAAAAGAAATTTTCGGGTATTTTTTCAAATAAATTCATACTTTTTCCTCCATCTCCCACTTATGTAATATTTTACCATATATCTTTATATGTGTCTACTATTTATGTTGATTGTTCTTGATAAATTGATATATTATAATAAAATTATTTTTTCTGAATGTAACTGGAATAAGATTAGAAATTCTCAATTTATTTTATGGAAAGAGTTTAAGCTTGCCTTGGAAGGGTGCCATAAAATAGATTTAGAATTTCTTAACTTATGTAGGGAGCCAAAGAAAAAATAATTTTATTATAATATATCAATTTAAAGTAATTAAATTTTACAATTCTAAAAGTTAGCCTAAAAAATTAACACAAAAAGTAGTAAATCCATTTTCTGATTTAACAAAAATTTTCCCATTATGATTAATAACAATATTTTTTGCAATTGCAAGACCTAATCCATACCTATTACTATCCCTATTTCTTGACACATCACCTCTATAAAATCTTTCAAAAATCTTAACCTGTAAATCCTTAGGAATTTCATCACCTTTATTAGTAACCCTTAAAACAATAGAATTCTTTTCTCTTATCAAACTAACAATTATTTCGCCATCCTTTATATTAGAATGATTTATTGCATTATCAATAAGTATTGCTACTAATTGTTTCATTTGATTACTATTACAACTCGTATTTATATCTTCTTGAATATTATAATCAAATTTTATCTTTTTTTCATATATTAAGCTTTCAAAAGTTAATAAAGAAGTTTCTATTATTTTCGACAAATTATTAAAGGCATAATTTTCCTTACTTATTCCATTTTCCAATTTTGCTAAATCTAATAAATCTGATATTAAAGCATTCATCCTTTCAGTTTCCAGTTTAATATTATTTAACCACTTTTTCTCTTGTGGTTCATTTTCTAAAGCTTCTGCATTAGCCATTACAACTGCTATTGGAGTTTTTAATTCATGTGATGCATCTGTTATAAATTGCTTTTGTTTATTAAAAGTTTCTATAACAGGTTTAATAATCCAACTTGTCAATTTAAACGAAACTATTATAATTACTATTTCTAAAAATATAAATATAATAATAGAATTTTTAAGTATTTTTAATAAATTATTTTTTACTGTAGTATTATCTAAAATAGTTAATAAATTATGACCTTTAAAAGAATAAGAATAATCATCAATATATAAATTACCTATATTAATATTTTTCTTATTATCTTTACTCAAAAACTTTTCTGCAAGCTCTTTTATTTCATCCTCTGAAATATCCTCTTGTGAATGATTAATAACTTCTATTATTTTGTTAAACTCATCATAAATTACAGAATAGGCTATTGTATCCATAAAAATAGGTGACTTTTCTTTATCTATTGTAATATCATTATTTGCCTTTTTATCAGTGTTTTCCTCTCGTTTCATATCTGGCATTTTAAAAGCACCATCTTTAAATCTTCTATCATCTAATCTCATCAAAATATTTTTAATATCAGTCTTTTCTTGGTAATAATATTGATAATTAAAAATACATAATATACTTATTAGAAAAATAGTTAATATAGAAAATATAACATAAAAAATCTTTTTCTCTAATTTATCCATCTTTAATCTCCTTCTTAAAAGCCCCAATTTGGTTGGAAAAGAATATTTCGACTTTAATTTCCTTTTTAAGGCACAAATCTAGTTAGCAAAGAACTTTTCAACCTTTACACCTCTAATTTATATCCTAAACCTCGTAAAGCTTTTATTTGAGCATTAGAACCAATTATTTTTATCTTCTTTCTTACAAAAGAAATATATGCCTCCAAATTATTTGACTCTGCTTCACTATCTAATCCCCAAACCTTATCATAAATTTGTTCTTTCGACAATACTTGATTCGCATTATTTATTAAAATTTCCAATAGCAAAAACTCTTTGCACATAACCTCAATCGATTCCTTTGTTATTTTACAAAAAAGAGTAGTTGTTTTTATATTTAACTTTAAATCTCCCGCTTCTAAATAATCTTTTTGAAACTGTGAATTATTAATTCTCAACTGTGCATTAACTCTTGCTACTAACTCATCAATATGGAAAGGCTTTGTCAAATAATCATTCGCCCCAAAATCAAAGCCTGCCAATTTATCTTCCAACATAGCTTTAGCAGTTAGCATTATTACTTTAGCTTCGATTTTCTCTCTTCTAATTTTCTCTAGTATTTCAAATCCATTTACCTTAGGTAACATCACATCTAAAATAATAAGATCATAGATATTAGTTAAAGCATTATCTAAGCCCTGTTCACCATCAGTAAAAACATCAACTATAAATTGTTCCTTCTTTAACCTACTAGCTATTACATCTGCTATTTTAAACTCATCTTCAACAATTAAAATTCTCATTATCATCACCTTCTTCAATTATAACATATTTAAAGGATTTTGGGGACAGAAGATGATTTTGGGGACGGAGGAAAAAATCATCAATTATAATACATATGAAATCGATGATTTTTTCCTCCGTCCCCAAAATCATTTTAAATTTCGACACTACCAGTCATACCTATTTTTATTTTACCATTATTTTCAAAATTAACAATAACAGTAAAATTTCCATTACTAGCAGTACTACTTATATTAGTTACATACCCTTCAAGAATTGTATCATCTAATGCAGATATTTTAATTTTTGCACTTTTGCCAACATAGATATTACTAATTTTGGTTTCATCCACTTTGAATTTTATAGCAAGATTATTAATAGAAGAAACTGAAATATAATGTTCATTATTACAAATTCCATTAACAGAAGGAAGCTTTAGCTTTGTTATAACACAATCATAAGGAGCTATTAAATAAGTTCCATTTGTATATTTTAAAAGATTTTCTCCTTTTTTTACTTCTTGATTAGCTTGCACATAAATTTCTGATAAATAATAAGTTGCATGTAATTCAATATTTTCAGTTAATCCAGAAATTACTTCTGATGTTGCTTGTATTGTTTTACTTGAATTAGATGTATTTATACTATTGTTAAAATCCATGTTTTTATTATCTATATTTGATATCTGATTTTTAAATATTTGTGCTTCATCTTCTTTTGTAAAATAAATTATAAGCATAATACTAAGAACAATAACTAATAAAACTATAAGAATTATTCTTTTATCTATATTCTTTTTCACTTTTAATCTCTCCTTTTGCTAAGGTTAATTTCGTAAAATATTTTTATTCAATTATTGCATAAATTCTATAGGTCCTAACTGCACCATTTTCAGCAGTAATATTTACTATTATCTTATTAGTTCCTGTTTTTAAATCCTCATTTCCATGAATACATATTGTTGCTGTATTATCTTCTTTTTCAGTAATAATATTAACAGTTGATGTACCTTTTGTAAGGTTTACAAAATAAGTATTATTATCTTTGCAAAATTCTTTATTTAAATCATACCCATCTATATATAAATTACTTAAATAATTATTGTTAGAACCTTTATATTTTATTGTTTCAGTTGTTTGTTGATTTGAATTTAAGCTTTTAGTTTCTACACTTTGTATAGTTTCTTTTGATGTAAGATTTTTACTATTTGTTATTTTTTCTGAGCTCTCAACTGTTTGAAGTTTCTTCGTATTTTCATTTTTTTCTTGATCCTTATTATTTAGTTCTTCTTTATTATTTAAAATTGATGTATCTTCTTGTTTTGGTTCATCTTTTTTATTATCTTCTACAGGCATATTTTCTTGTTTTTTATCTTGTTCTTTTGAAGCACTATTTTCCTCTTGCTCGTTTTTTTCTTGATTACTATCTTTATTATCTTGTTCTTTTTGAGTTTCATCTTCTTTATTCTCTGTATTATCCTGTTCTTTTTTGTTCTCAATAATAGAAACTTGAACTTTCTCTGTTTTACTTTCATCTTCCTTATCTGAATTTGTAATGCAAGCAACAAAACTTATAGTATCTCCAACCTTTTTATCTTCTGAAATTTTATAAGTTAATGATATCTTACTTAAATTTGTTACTGTCTTGTCAATTTCTATGTAAATTTCATTATCATCTTTATTTAACACAATATCTTCCTTAGCATTTACATCAAATAATTGTGTATCAGCTATTAAGACAAACTTAAACTTTTCATATTCTATTTTGTTTAAATTAATAATCATTTCAATATTTTCTTGTTTTGAAACTTCCTTTTGCTTAATCTCAAAAAAACTGTCTACTGCATATACCTTATGCAAGGGAAGTATAATTGAAATAATTAAAATTACAACTAATATTAATATTTCTATTTTCTTAAACATATATATTCACCTTCTTTTTATTTAGTCTGCATGCAAAGCATCTATTGGATTTAATTTTGATGCTTTATTTGCTGGAAATATTCCAAATACTATTCCTATAATACTACTAGATAAAAATGAGATTACAAGGATTGATGTATTTGAAGAAAAAGTATAACCCATATTTCCCAACAAAGTGCCTATTAATAAACCACATAAAATTCCTATAATTCCACCACATATACAAAGTACTAGTGCTTCTATCAAAAATTGTACTAATATATCCTTTCTTTTAGCACCCAAAGCTTTTCGTATCCCTATTTCTTTTGTTCGTTCTGTAACAGAAACTAACATTACATTCATAACACCTATTCCTCCTACAATTATCGAAATACTTGCAATTCCACCTAACAACAAAGATAAAGTATTATTAACACTTTCCATAGTATCTAGCATTGAAGCTTGAGATGATACACTAAAATAATCTGTAGTAATACCTAAGGAGCTTTTTATATAATTTTCAATTATGGTAGTTGTTTTATCAATTAAAGCTTCATCTTTAACTTTAATGTATAAATTATTTACACTTGTATCACTACCTAAATATTTAGCAGTTGTATATGGTATAATTAACATCTCATCAATATTACTTCCCATATTACTTCCCATAGCAGTCAAAACACCTATTACCTTATAATTGTCTCCATCTATTTTTATATCTTGACCAACTGGATTACTTAAATTAAATAAAGACTCTGCTATATCGTTTCCTAATAAACAAACTTTACTATTATTCTCTAAATCAATACTAGATAATAATCTACCTGAACTTATTGTAAGCTTTGTTACTTCCATATAGTTGTCTGTTGTAGCAATTATATTTGCTCTTTCTGAAGTAGTAGCTTCCCTACTTACTGTACTACTAACTGTTTTATATGGTGCAACTTTTTCTATATTATTAAGGTTTAAAATATCATCTAATTGGCTATATTCTAAACTTGTATCACTAGATTTAATATTTAGTGTTAAAATATCTGTTCCCAGTGATTTAACTTGTGATGAAACTTGACTCGTAGATCCATTTCCTATTCCTACTAAAATTATAACTGATGCAATACCAATAATTAATCCAAGCATTGTCAAAGTAGATCTTAATTTATTATTTGCAATATTTTTTAACGAACCTATTAGTATATTTATAAATTTAGTCATTAATAAATTCCCTCCTCATATAGTCTACCATCAGATATTTTTACAATTCTTTTTGCTTTTTTTGCTACATTAATATCATGTGTTATAAGTATTATTGTTTGCCCCATATTATTTAGTTCTTCTAATACCTTCATAATTTCTAAGCTAGTCTTAGAATCTAAAGCTCCTGTAGGTTCATCTGCAAGTATTATTTCTGGTTCACAAGAAATTGCTCTTGCTATTGCAACTCTTTGTTGTTGCCCTCCTGATAATTGATTTGGTAGATGCTTCTCTCTTCCCTTTAATCCCACTTTTTCCATAAGCTTATAAGCTCTTTTTTTAGCTTCATCCTTTTTCAAACCTTTATATATTAAAGGTATTTGTATATTTTCAATTGCTGAAAGTTTTCCAAGTAAATTAAAATTTTGAAATATAAATCCTATTTTATTGTTTCTAATTATTGATAATTGGTTTTGAGATGCTTTATCTATTTTTATACTATCTAAATTATAGGTTCCTGAATCTGGAACATCAAGTAAACCTAATATATTCATTAAGGTAGATTTTCCTGAACCTGATGGTCCTATAATTGAAACAAACTCTCCTTTATTAACTTTAAAATTAATATTGTCTAAAGCTTTTATAGTTTCTCCTCCAAGATGAAAGCTTTTATTAATATCTTTTAGTTCTATCAAGTTCCATTCTCCTTTCTTATTAAGTAAATTAATTCTAATTATTTTTCATAGAAGGCATTTCTCCTCCACTTGACATTCCACCATATCCCATATCAGGTGGCATAGATGATTTATCGAAGTTTTGCTTACTATTAGCTTCATCTCTCATCTCAAACCCACCATTGTTACTATTTTTATTACTATTTCTCACTGTATTTTGCTTTGTTGTTGTAACTACTTGAACAATTTGACCTTCTTCTAGTCCTGATGTGACTTGAACATATTCATCATTTGAAAGACCTGTTTGAATTTCGGTTTCTTTTATTTCTCCATTTTCTACTAGCCTTACATATTTTTTGTTATTTGTTGTTTGTACTGAATTAATTGGTACTGTTAAAACATCTCTTAATTCTTTGATATTTATAGTACAAGAAACAGACATACCTAATTTAGCAGTGCCGTCGTTTTCAAAACTTACTATTGTAGCAAAATTTGTACCACTTGATGAATAGGTTCCTATTCCATCTATTTTAGTTATTTTTCCTACATATTTTTTACTTGTATCTGAAGTTAAAGTAACTTCAACTTCTTGATTTAAACTTATATTTGCTATTTCATTTTCGTTAATTGTAAGTGTGGTTGTTAAATTCTTTAATCCTTTAACTTCAACATAATTACTAGAAGTTGCTTTTGTTCCAGTATTAGGTGCTGAATAACTTAATACTACTAAATCATATGGTGCTACTAAATAGGTTCCATTAGAATATTTTAAAAGATTTTCTCCCTCTTTAACTGTATCATCATCTTCTACACACATCATTTCAAAATATTTAGTAGTATCAATTGTAAGCTTTTCTGTTGTCGCCGTTCCTATTTCTCCAGTTGCTGTGAGTGTTTTATTTATTGTTCTTTTGCTTACTTCTTTTTCTTCAATTGTTGTATTAGTTGCTGAAACCTCTGTGTTTAATCCTATTTGTTTTCCAATAAAAAATGTAATTGTTGAAATTATTATAATTAGAATTGTTATTGATATAGTTTTTCTAATTTTTTTCATATTTGCTTTTCCTTCCTCCCTATAGCTTTTTTATAAGATACTCTTTTTGCTAATTATTTTTTAGCTATCTGAAGATGTACTGTTTAAATTGTCTTGATTGACTTTGTTGTCACTTTGTCTGTCTCTTATTTGCCCTCCTTTTTCAAGCATGTTTCCATCCATAGATGTTGGTGGCTCTCCTCTTTCCATTCTGTCCATTTGTTTATTGTAATTTCCTTTTAATACTAGGAATACACCTGTTGCTATTATTGCTCCTATTAGTATCCCTATTATTAACATTAAAATTTCTTTTTTCATAACTATACCTCCTTAATCTTTTTTTAATATAAATTAAAAAGATTAAATGAAGGTTAAATTTTTGTATATTATTTTTGATTGTTTTATAATGAAGATTGTTTTCTATGCAAAAAATGAAACCATACTTTTTGTATAGTATGATTTCATTTTTTATCATTAATTTACAGTTTGTTATATTTATAAGCTAAATATAATAAACTTGGGATATCTTCAAAAAACAATATTATATATTGTTTTTTATATCTTCAATTCTTGGATTTATTAAGGTTGGTGTAAATCCTAATTTTTGTTTTACTTGTTTTGAAACTTCTTCTCCAATTTGGTAAAAATCTCCGAACTGCTAAAATTGCTACTTTCTCACCTTGTTCTTCTATCTTATATTTATTTATATTACTATAATCTTTGTCAGCAACTCTTCCATCCTTTATTACTCCATTTCCTGGCATTAATATCATTACTGGATGCTCACTTTGTTCGATAGACCAATCAAGCATTGACAAATATTCATCTTTATTTGTTGGTGCAAGTATTACTAAATTTGGAATATGAGAAAATGCTGAAATTGTAAATATTCCTAAATGCGTTACATCGTTTAATCCTGCAAATGATGTGAAATTTAAAACTATTGTTGCTGGATTATTATTTATACATAAATCTTGTGATATTTGATCATAAGTTCTTTGTATAAAGGTTGAGCTTGTTCCAAGTATTGCTTTACCACCATTTTTAGCAATTCCTGAAATTAATGCAACTGCTTGTTCCTCTGCAATTCCCACATCTACAAATTGCTTTCCTGCTTGTTTTCTTTTTTCAATATTGAATCTAATAGTTTCAGGCATGGCTGGTGTTACTGCTACTACTGTTTTATCTTTTTTCATTTTTTCTAACAGATAATCTGCTGTTAAAGTTTCATAGTCCTCTTCATTTTCAAAGTTAGCTATTACTTTTCCAGTTTCTTCATCAAAAGGCATACTCCAATGCCAGTCTTCTTTATTTTCTTCTGCTAATTTTTCTAATTCTTCCAAATTTAACTTTTTTACTTCTTATGGGTTATTAATTTTTTCTAAATACATAAAGACATTTTCCTTTCACTTTTAAACTATTAATATTATACTGTATATTTTAAAAATAATCTATATTGGACTTTATTCAAGTTTCGACTTAAGCATATTGATATTTTTTCCTATTCTTTGACAAAAATATAATACTAACAAATAAAGATAATATTTCTGCAAAAGCTACTGCAAGCCAAATTCCATTAATGCCCCAAATTACTGGAAGCAAATAAATCATTATAACTTGAAATACCAAAGTTCTTAAAAAAGATATAGCAGCTGAAACAAATCCATTATTCAAAGCAGTAAAGAATGACGATGCAAACATATTAAATCCACTAATTAAATAAGATAAAGAAAATAATCTTATTGCATTTGTAGTCATATTTAACAAACCATCATCATAACTAACAAAAATTGATGCAAGCAGTTTTGATAATAGTTCAGCAATTCCAGTCATAACTACTGAAGTTACTGCTATTAAAATAAGACTTTTCTTTAACAAACTTTTTAGTTCTTCTGTATTTCCTGCTCCATAGTGATATCCTACAATAGGTGCTGAGCCTAAAGAGTAACCTAAATAAGTTCCAGCAAATATATAACCAACATACATAATTATTCCAAAAGCTACCACTCCATCTGAACCAGCATATTTCATTAATTGTGCATTAAATAGCATACTTACAAGAGATGTTGATAAATTTGTTAACATTTCTGATGAACCATTAGTAAAAGCTTGTACTATAGGCTTTAATTCAAATCTAGTTTTTGTAAATTGTAAAACATGATTTCTTTTTGTAGCAAAATAAACTACAGGAATAATTACTCCAAATACTTGACTAATCCCAGTTGCAAGTGCTGCTCCAAAAACTCCCATTTTTAATACATAGATAAAAAAGAAGTCTAATATCATATTACTAACACCTGAGATAATTGAAATAATTAATCCTAAGGTTGGCTTTTCTGCTACAATCAAGAAACTCTGAAAAGCATTTTGCAAACAAAAAGGTATTAAAAATATAAGTAAGGTTCTTCCATAAACTACACAGTCTTGTAACATATTCTTATCAGAGCCTAATAACTTTGCCATTGGTTCTACTAATATCACACCAAGAATTGTAAATATAAAACCTATTATTATTAATAAGTAAATTAACATTGAAAAATATCTATTAGCTTTTTGTTTATCACCTTCTCCAATTGTTTTTGAAACTAATGCACTTCCACCAGTTCCCATCATAAATCCTAAGGTTCCTAAAATCATTATTGCTGGCATAATTAAATTTACTGATGCAAAAGCTTCTGCACCTACACAGTTTGAAACAAATATCCCATCTACTACTCCATAAATAGATGTAAATATCATCATTATTATAGTTGGTAAGGTAAACTTAATTAACTTTTTATATGTAAAATGTTCTGATAATGCTATTTTCATTTTTAATTTCCTTCCTAAGGCATAAATCTGGTTGAAAAAGAATTATAATTCTTTTTCAACCTTTATATTTCCTTTTTCTCTTATAAACAGAATTTCTATCTAAAGAATTATTTTGTGTTTCGATTATAACATAAAGAACAAATAACTTTCAATAGCTATTAGCCAAAGTTATTGCAATTTAATTACATAATTATTATATATATTTTCGAAATACTTTTTATTAACAACTTACTTAAATAAGGTTTAGTCATAAATAAAAATTTTATTAAACCATTTTTTACAATTATCAAATAGTTCCTCTAAAGAATAATCGCTCTTATCTCTAAAATAACTCAAAATCTCGTTAACTAACCCATTAATAAAAAAAGAAACGTCAAGTTCTATAAAATCATTATCCTTGCAAATATTATTCAAAGCAAAAAGTAATTTACGAGAAGACATCTTTTTTAACTTCTCCAAGAAAAATAATAAATCATCTGAGGATAAAAGCATTCTATAAGTATCTTCATTCTTTTTTAGACATTTAAAAACATCACTAAAATAATTAATAACGTCCTCTTTAGTATATAAAACATTATCATCACTTATAAGCAATTCAATAGTTTCCAACTGATACTCATTTGCAACATCATAAATATCGTCATAATGAGTATAAAAGGTACCTCTAGTAATATCAGCTCTTTTAACAAGTTCTGTAACAGTAATTTTATTTAAATCTTTTTTTTCATTTATCAATTCTGCAAAAGTCTTTTTTATTAACTTTCTTGTTTTTTTAGATGATGAATTTAATCCTTGAACTTTCATTTATATCTTTTCCTTTCTTTACATATTACACTTTGAATATTATAACTCATAAATATGAAATTTTTGTGAAAATACTTAAAAATATATACAATTTTTTGATAATTGTCTAAATTTTAACATTTATAACAAATCTATACTATCCTTTAATAGTAAAAAAATGTATAATAAATGATGGTGCAAAAAAAAAACAGAAAGGAAGGAAAAAAGTGAAAAAAATTACTGATTTTATTGTTAACAAAAGATACCTAATATTGATAATATTTATAATACTATCGATAATATCAGTTATACTGTCAAATCAAGTAAATATCAATTATGATATTGCCAAATATTTACCAAGCACTTCTGAAACTAGAATTGGTATGGATCTTATGGAAAGCAAATTTAAAGAAATAAACTCTAGTTCTTTAAATTTAATGTTTAATAATTTAGATGAAACTTCCAAAAACGAAATTCTAGATTACTTAAAAAACCTTGAAGGTGTAAGTAGTGTTGATTATGATAACACAGATAATTATAATAAAGATGGTTATACTCTATATGTTTTAAATATAGATGATAAAGAAGATTCAGCTATAGCAAAAACTCTTTACGAAAATATAACTGAACACTTTGAAGACTACGAAATGTATACTAGTGGAGTAATAGCAGAACGTAATGCAGATGTATTACCTATGTGGATAATGGCAGTTGCTATTGGATGTGCCTTAATAATTCTTATAATAATGTGTGAATCTTATGTAGAACCCTTCTTATTTTTAATAGCAATATTAATTGCTGTTCTATTAAATAATGGAACAAACATAATGTTTGACAGTGTATCTAACATTACAAATTCAATATCAGCAATATTACAAATGGCATTATCAATGGACTACTCAATAATGTTAATGAATAGATATCAACAAGAAAAGCAAAAAGAGAGCAATAAAACAGAAGCAATGAAAAATGCCTTATTTAACGCTTTCACATCAATATCAAGTAGTTCAATAACAACTATTGTTGGTCTAATAGCCTTAGTATTTATGAGTTTCAAAATTGGTAAAGATTTAGGTTTTGTATTAGCAAAAGGCGTACTATTCAGCTTAATAAGTATATTCTTCGTACTCCCTTCACTAATACTAATGTGTGACAAAGCAATTACAAAAACAAAGAAAAATAGTCCTCATATAACCTTAAATACTTTAGGAAAAGTAAGTTATAAATCAAGATATATATCAATCTTCTTATTTATTGGAGTATTTATAGTAAGCTATTTACTAAAAGGAAACTTAGGAATTTTATACACTGACTCTGAAGAAAACAAAATATCAGAAGTATTTAGCGAAAACAATCAATTTGCAATAATCTATAAAAATCAAGATGAAGAAAAAATATCAAAACATTTAAGCGATATAGAAAATACAGATAAAGTAAATGAGGTATTAGGATATGGTAATACAATTAATCAAGACCTAACCTATGACAAATTAAATACTAAATTAATGGACTTAGGTTCAGATGTAGAAGTTGAAGACTATTTGTTAAAAATATTATTTTATAAATATTATAATAAAGCTGAAAATAATCAAATGACCTTTAACGAGTTTGTATCTTTTATTCAAAAAGATGTATATAACAATAAAAACATGAGTGACAAATTAGATACTGCAACAAAGGAGAATATTGATAGACTAAAAAATTTTACAAGTAGTAATTCAGTAAACCAACCAAGAACAACAAAAGAACTTGCAAATATCTTAGAAATAAAAGAAGATGATATAAAAGACATCTTAATTTATTATAACTCTAAAAATACTAACATAAAAATTAGTTTAAACGAATTTATAAAATTTATGAATTCAACAGTTTTAACAAAGGAAAAATATTCAAAAGGAATAGATGCAAATACAAAAGCTAGTTTAAATAAATTAACCAAATTAACAGATGTTACTACTATTAAAAAGAAGATGACAAGTACAGAAATGGCAAACTTATTTGTAATGAATGCAAATACTATGAAAGATTTATATACGTATTATATGAGCACACATGAAATAGACACTAAAATGCATATATCTCAATTTTCAAATTTTGTATTAACAAAAGTAATGAAAGATAAACAATATGCTAACCTATTTGATGAAAAAACTAAAAAAAGCCTAAATATGTTATCAACCTTTAGTAATACATCAATAATAAATAAAAACATGAATTCCAAAGAGCTTGCAAACTTACTAGGAATAGATGAAAATTCTGTAAAACAATTACTATTATTAAAATACAAAAATTCACCAAGTACAACAAAATTAAGTATAGCAGAATTTGTTAATACTGTACTTTATCTAAAACAAAATACACCTTATTTAAACAGTTTAGATGCAACAACTTTAACTAGTCTAAATAATTTAAAATCTGCAATTGATAAGGGTATTATAAAAGACACAAATAAATATACAAGTGCTGAATTATCTAAGGTACTAGGTATAGACAAAAATAAAATAAATGAAATATATGTGCTAATTGACTTTAGCAAAGGAAATACAAATAATTGGAAAATGACACCTAATTCTTTTGTAAAATTTATCTTACAAAATAGTAGCAACGAAAGTATAAAGAAAAGTATGGATCAAAATACATTAGGGCAATTAAAATTATTATCAAAAGTTATGGATAGCACTATTAATAAAAACACTTATACCTATAAACAAATGTCAGAATTTATAGGAACAGATTTAAATACAACAAAAAATATTTATACTTTATATACTTCAAGTAAAACTACTTTAAAATTAACACCTTATGAATTTGTAAACTTTGTTTTAGCAAATAAAAATACCCCTGTTTTAGCAAAAAATCTAAATTCAAATACTGTAAAAGAATTAACACTTGTACAATCAGCTATGAAGGGAGTTTTAAACAATAAACAATACACAAGTACTGAACTTGGCAATTTATTAGGAATAAATAAAAGTAATTTAGACTTGCTTTATGGATTATATTATTCTAAAAATGTTAATACAAATCAAACTATGTCTTTAAAACACTTTGTTGAATTTATACTAAAAGATGTAATGAATAATAGTGAATTCTCAAGCAACTTCGATACTGCTTCAAAATCAAAATTAAATACAATTAATGGAGTTATGAATGCAACTTTAAATAATACCAAATATTCTAAAGAAGAAATCTTTGCTATTTTAAGTGAATTTACTGATAATTTAGATAAAAATACTGTAGATTTACTTTATATATATTATGGAAGTACTACAGAATATAATCCAACTTGGACCTTAACAGTAGAAAAATTTGTTAATTATCTAAATGACGAGATTTTAACAGATAGCAGATTTAAGGATTTTATAAAAGATGATATGAAACAAGATATTACAGATGCTAAAACTACTATAAAAGATGCAAAAGATTTATTAATTGGTGATGGATATTCAAGAATTGTTGTTAATACAAATTATGATATGGAATCTGAAGAAACTTTTAAATTTATTCAAGCTTTGAAAGATAAATTAGCTTCAGATGTTCACGACTTCTATATTATTGGAAATTCTGCAATGGCATATGAAATGAGTAAAACTTTCCAAGCTGAATTGGATTTTATTACAGTACTTACTATGATAGCTATATTTGTTGTAGTTGCTATTACCTTTAAGTCTGTTATTATACCAATAATACTAGTGTTGCTTATTCAATGTGCTGTTTATATGACCATGGGATTTTTGTCTTTCTCTGGTGATGGCGTTTACTTTATTTCACTTTTGATTGTTCAAAGTATTTTAATGGGTGCAACTATTGATTATGCTATTTTATATACTTCTTATTATATTGAACATAGAAAGTCAATGGATGTTAAGGAAGCTATTATTAATTCTTATAATAAGTCAATTCATACTATTTTAACTTCTGCTTCTATACTTATTATTGTTACTTTAATTGTTGGTTGCTTTGCTTCTGCTATTGCTGCTAAGATTTGTAAGACTATTTCACAGGGTACTTTATGTGCAGAATTGCTAATTTTACTTCTATTGCCAGCACTTTTAGGTTTATGTGATAAGTTTATTATTAAAAAGCATAAATAATGTATTATTTATATTTTATGGAAAGCTATCATACTATGATAACTTTCCTATTTATTTTTAGTAAGGTTTTAAGTTTCTAATTTTTGTAAGTGAAGGTTATAATTCAGTAAATAGCTATTGAACTATGCTCCCTAAGCCCTACAAATCTTGATTTTTTAGTGGGAATTTATTTTATATAAGGGAAGAAAATATCTAAAATATTTATGAAAATTCGAATGCAACTGGAAAATATTTA
>CAMXQV010000025.1 GCA_947245515.1 uncultured Clostridium sp.
ATATTTTCTTCCCTTATATAAAATAAATACTCACTAAAAAATCAAGATTTGTAGGACTTATGTAGCTTAGTTCAACAACTATTTATTAGAAATATGGATATTCTCTATTTTAGCCTTCAATTCTCTAGAAACAATATTCTGAATTTGAGCAACTTCTTCTTGTTTCATATCTTTTGAACCAATTATAACACTAACACTCTCTCCATTAACAAAAACAATACAATTACTAAAACCTTTAGTCTTAATCAAATTCTCACAAATCATAATACTATTTTTTGTATTATTAATCTTAGTAATTTCTTGAGAAGCAGATTGTTTTTGAGTTTCTAAAGAATTAGAGCTATTTAATACCTTTTCATAAGTTTCAAGCATTTGAGAATACATAGAATCCCTATCTAACTTAGATTTAGTAAAATACTCGTCTGAATTAGTACTACTCGTTTCAACAGAAGTACTTGAACTAGAATTAGACTCCTTTACACTATTAGATGTAGTATTACTAATACTATTTGTATTAGTTGTATTATTAACAATATTATTAGAAATTTCATTAGAACTAGTTGTATTATCACTAGTATTATTAGTTGTTATATTATTAATTTCATTAGATGAATTTATTGGTACATCTTCACTTACAACATCATTACTATTAACTAGTTTTGCATCACCAATATCTGCTAGTTGAGTATCATCTTTAGCTTCCATTTGAACACTAGTTTCTAATGAACCTTTGTCATTAAAGTTTGTTGTATAATTTAAATATCCAGCAGTTACTAACATTAAAGCAATTATGTATATAATAACTTGATTTTTCTTAAAAATTTTCATATTTTTTAATCCTTCCTTTAAACAAATTATAAAACTTTATTAAAATTTATATATATTAAAAAAATTTAAATTTACAATTTTTAATACTAATTCATCTCAAACACTTGAATTTTATGTGTTGCAAGTCCTGTAATAGCTTCAACAGCTTGAATTATATTAGTTTTTGTGGTTACATCCTTTGCACCTTTAGCAGTTATAATTGCACCTTCTATTTTAGCTTGTTTAATTTTTTGAGTTATTGGTTCTTTTTGTCCATTTTCTTCTTTATAAATAACATCTTTTTGAGAATCAGTTTCTTGTATCTTTCGTGTTCCACCAGAAGTGTCACTTTCTTCTGTAGTACTTACTTTTGAATTTTCATTATACATAGCTAAAACTTCATTTGATTCAGAATAATTAATACATACTTTTACATCTCCTACTCCTTGTATCTTAGATAATATTTGTTCAAGTTTTTCCTCTAAACTACTATCTTGTGTTATATTATTAGAATTTGTTTCATTTATAGTAGTTGCCAACTTTTTTGTGGCAGTATTATTTTCTTGTTTTGTTGTAGTTTTATTTCCATTCCAAATTATATTTATTACTACTATTGTTATAATTAATATGATAACAAAAAAAACTAAATTTTCTATTTTCTTTTTATCATTTCCTCCAGTTTCATCTCTGTTTCCAATTAATCTTTTTAACTTATCTCCAAACATTTTTCACTCACCTCGTATTCCTCTATCAAAAATTTTTTTAAATTTTGAATTTCTGCTTTTGTAACATTTTCCTCTTTTTTATCCTCCTTTGATTTTTTATTTTTATCTATAGTAGTATTAACTGTTTTTATCTTTTGAATTTCTGTTACTACTTTACTTTCAACATCCTCTTTTATTTCTTCTTTAGGTTGTCCTTTTTTTATTTTTAACTTAATTTTTGTAATTTTAGTATCATCCTCATTATCAGCAATTTGCGCATTAACTTTACAAGTTATTACTTCATATCCTTTTTCTTTAACTTTTTTTGTTATATCTTTTTCTAATTGTTCAATATATAATTCTTGAATTCTTTTATCCATTGAGGTTTGATCAACCTCTGACGAAGTAGTTTCTGTTGCTGAAAAACTTTCTATATTTAGTTTATCTACATCTAATAAATTTTTATTTTCTACTAAGGGTGATATTATATTAAAAATTATGAATATTCCCATTACAATTCTAATATATTTTTTTGTTTTATTATTTGGTAATAACATTTCTAATATTGACACTATTATTATTGCCATTCCTAAATTTTTTGACCATGAACTGAAAAATTTAATCATTACATATTCCCCTATCTATACATCATTCCACTATTTGATATTTTTAAAACGAGTGCTGTTCCTATAATTATCATAAAAGACATTGCAGATAAGATTCCTAATAAAATCTTAAAAACATCACTTACTTGTTCTAATAAGTTAACTATTTTTTTATCTGCAATTGGCTCAGATACTGCCACAACAACTTTATAGGAGATTGTTAATACTGCTAATTTTAGTATTGGTAAAATACATATACCTATTACAATTAGTACTCCTAATAAACCTACTGCATTTTTTAAAACTAGCCCACATCCTAAAACTGTGTCTACTGCATCACCTAAAATCTTCCCAACTACTGGTATAGCAGAACTCACTATTGTTTTTGTAGTTTTAGCAGTTATTCCATCTACACTACTTGACATTGTTCCTTCTAGGGATACTATTCCAACAAATACTGTTAATATTATTCCTAAAAACCATACAATTCCTGACTTTAAAAACTTTGAAAGTTTTTCTACATTAACTTGGTCAGATATTTTTGATATTATAATTAGACTTGTAAAGATTAGTACTAAGGGTATTATTATGTCTTGTAGAATATTTCCAACAAATTCAATCATAAATAATATTATTGGCTCTAAAATTCCACTTGTTGCTATACTTCCTGTATACATCATTAAGGTTATTAGAAGCGGGACTAACATATTCATAAAGGCTACTAAATTTGTACAAGTATCTTGAACCATTTTAATTATATCTGTTAAATTGGTCATTATAATTGTTACTATTAATATATATTGAACATAAAAAATTAATTTAGAAATACTATCATTTTCGAGATTTTCACTAATTGATTTTAATATACTATGTATAACGATAATAGCTAGTATACTAGCTATTGCTTTTGTTCCTGAAAACACTTCTTTTCCTAATAAATTCAATATCCTTTTTAGAAAACTAGAGTTATCAATATTTCCTTCAATTGCATCCTCAAATACATCTTTTATATCAATTCCTTCAAAAAATTCTCCTGTATATTCTTTAGCATTATTTATAAAATTTTGAATTCCAAATTCTTCTTGTTGTTCGCTAATAGTGTTTTCTGTTTGATTTGCATAGGTATTATTACTTAATGCAATTATAATTAACATCATCAGTAAAATCTTTATTATTTTCTTCATTTGTAAATCTCCTTTGTTTTAGCTTTATGGTAAAATTTTTAATATGACTTCTAGTAGACTTGAAATTATTGGTATAGACATTGATATTATTATTATTTTACTTCCGATTTCAATTTTGCTTGCAATAGCCCCCTCTCCTGAGTCTTTACAAATACTTACTGCAAATTCAGATAATATTGCAATTCCAGTTATTTTTATTAATAAAGTAAGAAAGGTACTATTAATTGATGCTTTTGTTGATATACTTTGTAATAAGTTAACAATACCTGTTAGCTTGTCCATTACTAATATTAAAATTAATACTCCTGTTAAAAGGCTTATGTATATTGCAAATTCAGGCCTGTACTGTTTTAATATTATAATTATTATTAGTGCAATTAAAGCAATCCCAATTATTTTTATAACTTCCATGATTTCCTCCAAATTGTCAATTTTACATTAATTTTTAATTTAAATAATTAGAACCCTTTTTAAGCAAGCAAATATGTATAAAAAGTCATGCTATTAAATTTAAAAATTAACTGTAATATTTCAATAGTTCTTTTTAGTATAGTAGCTTTGGAGTAATTGTTCAAAATCAGAACTAATTTATAAATTAAAAATTGTTCTAACAGTATTAAATAATACACTAATTTCTTTAATAACCATAGTTAAAACAATAACTAAACCAGCAAGAGTAGTCATCATTGCTTGATCTTCTCTCCCTGCTCTTACTAAAACCTGATGCAAAACTGCAACTAAAATACCAATTGCTGCTATCTTAAACAATAAATTTATATCCATAAAAAGTCTTTCCTTTCATTTTAGGATTTAATATATACTTTTAACATAAAATAATAACAATAGCTAAACCAACAGTTGTTCCTAGTCTACTATATAATTTTTCATTTTTGTTTTTTTCTTCTCTTGCTTCTGTTATTTGTGCTTCCAAAAAGTTTTGTGTAATCTCTATTTGACTTATTTGACCCTCACTATCAGTTTGCCCTAATAATTTTGATAAAGTATTTAAAATATGTTTATCTTCATCTTTTAAATTTGTATTTGATTCTTTTATAGCTTCTTCCCAAGCCATATTAGCATTCTCTTGTTTCATTTTTTCCTTCGCTAATATAAAGATATTACCAACATTTTTATTTATTCCCTTAGAAATCTCTTCAAAAATCTGTGGTATAGGCTCATATGTAAACTTTACTTTTGATTTAAATATATTTAAGGCAGTATTCATTTCTTCCAATTCTTCTAATCTATATAAATATCTTTTAGATAAATATTTTCCTATTAAAGTTGATGACATTAAGATTAAAAATAGTATAAAATACTTTAACATTTGCATATAATACACCTTGTCCTTTTCATTTTTTATATTATATGCATAGTATTTTTTTTTAGAACTAGTTTTTAAAGAACAAATAAGAAAATCAAAGATTTTCTTTAATTTGTTCTCGCCCGATTTGAGTTTTCGACTGTAAGGAGAAAATCTCAAAGGGCTAGCGATTGTAGCTTTTATACAATAGGGAAGTATGACTTTCCTATTGTATAAATATAATTTTTTCTATTTGCTTGTTCTCAATTAATTTGTTTACCTCAAAATTGCATTTTAAATCTTCTAGGTTTTTTCCATGCATTGTAAATATTCCTTTAACACCTGATGTTATAGCTTCTCCGTATTGCCTGTATATCTTCTTTTGAGCCAATTTCATCACAAGCAATAATTTCTGGTGCCATTGACCTTATTAACATTTTCATTCCTTTTGCTTTTGTGGTATTTTCTATTACATCTGTTCTTATTCCAATATCATTTTGGGGTATTCCCATATACATCGCTGCAATTTCACCTCTTTCGTCTACCACTCCACAAGTTTTTCCTTTAAAATTCATTTCTTCTATTCCATTGCTTATTCTTCTTATTGCGTCTCTTAATATTGTTGTTTTTCCTTTTCCTGGAGGTGATACAATTAAGGTTGTATATATTGTGTTTTCTTCCTTATTTATTATTTGCCCAAGTATTTTATTGCTACAGTTAAATACTTCTCTTGCTATTCTAAAGTTTAAGCTTGTAATATATTTTAGATTTATAATCTCATTATTTTCTGTTACTGCTGTTCCTGTAATTCCAACTCTATGCCCCCCTTTTATTGTTATAAAACCTTCACATATCTGATTTTTATAAGCATATATTGAGTTATTACATATTTTTTCTAAAATTTGTAATATTTCTGCTTGTGTTACAATATATTCTATTAATATATCTGCTTGTCTTAATTTTAGTATTATTGGTTTGTTAGCTCTTATTCTTATTTCTTGTATCGTTGTTGATATTTGCTCATTTTGTTGTAAGGTATATAATAATATGTTATATATATTTGTAGGAAAATATTTTATTATTTCTTCAATTCTATTCATTTTTATTCTCCTTCCTTAAAATAAAAAAAGCATATAATATTATATGCTTTTTTTTGCTTATTAGAACTTTATTTTTTATTTATTACTACTCTATTTATTAAGCCTGTCTCTTCATCTTTTTCACCTTCAACACTATAAGTTCCATTTATATCAACTTCACTTTTTATTAAAGTTATATTTTCTTCTGTTGGTTCAAATTCTTCACCATTAAAATTAACTTGTGAAATAGTTTGATCTTTATCTTCTAAGTTTGATGCATTATTTATCTTAATTGTTTCAAGTAGTCCATTTACTGTTGCTCCTGCAATATTTGATCCCTCATATTGTTCAAATAATTTGTTGTGTATTGCTGTATCTTCTAAGGATTTAGTTGTATTACTGCTAGTTTGAGAGTTTAAACCTACTAAGGGTATACAATAAATTAATGGATTTTGAGTTTCAGTTAATCCTAATCTTTCCATTAATTTTTTATTAACTTCTCCCATTCTATTTGAAATTGCTGTAATTAAACTTTGCACTTGCTCAGCATCTTGATCTGTTAAAACTAAAATATTATCATCGTTAAAGTCTTCTATTTCTACCTTATCAACAAAATTAACTTCATTATTAAAATAATAAATATAATCTTCTGAACCTGTTATGAAACCTAATTCATAATCTTCATTAATTGTTTGTAAAGCTTGTAATCCTGAATATTTTGCATTAAAGTATACTTTTAAACTTTCTTCATCTATATTTACTTCTGCAGACATGTTATATTGTTTACTGTCAGCATTTTCTTGCTTTTCTATAATTACTTTTAAATAATCACTTAAAGATACTTCAATTTTACTTAATTTTTTATTTTCTACATGTGCTGTAATTTGTAAACTTATATCTTCAAATTCTTCTATGGAATTAAATTGTTCTATTATTTCATCAAGATCTTCTGCTGTAATTTCTGAAAATTCCTCTTGCATTTGTAAATAACCATTTAATTTATCAAGTGTTTCTTGATCGTTTTTTAAGGTCTCTAAAATTTTAACTATTATATTTCTAATTTCTTCTCCTGATAGCGTAAGTTGATATGCTTTTTTTGTTCCTTCTTTAATTGTTGTAAAATTATTATCATGTAATTCTTCTTCTATAACTTTGAAATACTTATCTTTTATATATTTTAACTCTTCTTCACCTATTTTTAAAGTTTCTAAGTTCTTGTTTTCTAGGTTATTTTCTTCTAACAATTTATTTAATTTACTTGTATCAAGTCCTATATATTTACTTCCTATATATTCAGTTTGTATTCCTACAAGTTCTCCAATTTGTTGATAAAACAAAGGAAATTTGACATCTTCAGCATAATTTACATTTATTTCTTGGTTTGTTTTATTATTTGCTTTGTCTACTTTTCCTTTTATTGTAATATTACAGTTATTTGTATTTTCAACTGCCTCTTGATTAACATCAGATTTTATATTAAAACTAATTTTTCCATTTGTCTCATAAGGTGTATTTTTTCTTTTTTCTAAATATTGAATTACATCTTTGTTAACAAAACCTTTCTTTTCATCTGAAGTTTGTGCAAGATATTTGAAAAACATTTTTTTGTCACTACTAAATATATCTGTAGCAAAATAAGTATATGCTAGCCCTAAACCTAGTATTAATACAAGTATTAACACTATTAAAATTATTATTTTTTTACTTTTCTTTTGATTCATTTTTTCTCCTTATTTTTTATATTTTATTATTCTTCCCAATTATGATAGATATTAGACACATCATCTAAATCTTCTAATTTTTCTATTAATCTTTCCATTTTTTCTGCTCCACTTTCGTCTAAGGTTACTGTTGTTGTTGGTAGCATTTGTACTTCTGCTTCTAAAAACTCTAATCCTGCATTCTCTAGTGCTTCTCTTACTGTTGTAAAGTCGGCTGGATCTGTTGTGATTTCATAAATTTCTTCAGATGCTTCGAAGTCTTCTGCTCCATTTTCAATTGCTAAAGTCATTATTTCTTCTTCATCCTTGCTAGCAGTTTCTTTTTCAATTATAATTATTCCTTTTTTGTTAAACATGTAAGATACGCATCCTGTTGTTCCTAAGTTTCCTCCAGATTTATCAAATACATGTCTAACATCAGCTGCTGTTCTATTTTTATTGTCAGTAGATGCTTCTACTATTACTGCTACACCATTTGGTCCATAGCCTTCATATACTATTTCTTCATAGTTTTCGTTGCTACTTGATGCTTTTTTTATTGCATTGTTTATTGTGTCATTTGGCATGTTAGATGCTTTACATTTTGCAATTACGTTTTTTAATTTTGAGTTTCCTAAGGGATCTGGTCCTCCTTCCTTTACCGCTATTAATAATTCTCTTCCTAATTTTGTGAATATTTTTCCTCTAGCTGCGTCAGCTTTTCCTTTCTTTGCTTGTATGTTGTGCCATTTACTATGTCCCGACATTTCTTCTTCCTCCTTTTTAATTTTTCTCTCTATTTTCAAGGCTTTCGAGCCTCTAACCACTTGATTTGCTCATTTTTTTGCTTTGCTCGACTTTGTTGATTTTAGTGGGTTTTGGTAGTTCTGTGTTTAAACGATTGCACCAAAATTACTCCAAAATTGCTCCAAAAAACATTATGTCAAATTATCTTTTTATTTTTTGATAAACATTCGTTTCATACATTTCAATGTGCTTTTTATAATTTTCGTTTTTTATTGTATCACATTATTTTTTATTTGTGTAGTCTTTTTACAAATAAAATTTGTATTTTACTAATTCTGGTTGTATAATACTCTTATTTATTTCATCTTCCATTCCTAATAATATCATATCGTTATAAGATATATAAAAATCCCATTCATTATTTTTACCATTAAATAATCCTAAATCTCGTATATCATTCAAGATGAAATCTTTTACAAATGCTTCGTAAAAATCTTCATATGTATCATATTCATAAACTCTTTTCTTTTAAATTATTGTGTGTTTTCACACAATGTCAATTCTTTTGATTTGTTATAATTTTATTGATTTTATAAGGATTGGAGGGATTTAAAAATGCAATTAAATGAAGCAATAAAACTTAGACTAGAAAATTTAATGAAAGAAAAAAATATTAGTTCAAAATATGAAATTTCTTTCGGTGCTGATCTTAATCCTTCTTTATTAACTGATTTCTTTAGAAGCAGAACTTTATATCCTAGAATTGATACTCTTTATTTGGTTTGTGAAGGTATGGGGATCACTTTAGAAGATTTTTTTTAAGATCCAATGTTTAATATTGAAAATATAGAAATAAAAGATTCCAAAGATTAAAATAATTTGGAATTTTTTTGTTTCTAAATTAAAAGAGAGCAAATACTGCTCTCTCAAAATACACAAATTATAATCAATGTTAAATTAACCATTTACTATACTACTCTTGCTCCAAAAGGAGCTAAAGACAATTTTGCAATTTTAAAGAATTGAAGTCCAAATGGAATACCTACTATTGTTATGCACCATATACAGCCAAATAATAAGTTTTCAAGTGCCATTGGAATCCCAAAGAAGATAATCCATATCACATTTGCTATTACCGATGGCACTCCTCCTCCATATTCGACATCTTTACCGAATGGTGCAAATGATAAAGCTGCAAATTTAAAACTTTGTTTTCCATAAGGGATTCCTATTATAGTAATACACCAAAGTAGCCCTGATATATACCAAGAAAGTCCACTTAAAAAACCTCCAAAGATAAACCATAAGATATTACCTAAAATGCTCATATTCATTACTCCTTTCGTTTTACTAACATTAATTACTCCTTGTGCATTTTTACCACCTTGATTATTAAATCTTTGTGTTACTTAATTAGTATATATTTTTATAACTAATTACTTTTTTATAATTCTCGTGAGAACTACCTTTTACAAGTAGTTCTCTTTGAAAATAAAAGGGGATGTCTGTGCTAATTGCTTGTTCTACAATTAGCACTTCTATTATTCTTTTTTTAATATTTTATCTGCTTCATTTTGTGTAAGATATTTATATTCTATCATTTTATTTATTACTTGTTTTTGTCTTTGTTTTGCTAATTCTGGATTTTTTGTTGGAGCATATACTGATGATGCATTTGGTATTCCTGCAAGCATAATTGCTTCATAATCTGTCATCTGATTTGGTTCTTTTCCAAAATATCCTAAACTTGCTTCCCTTACAGTATAATACCCATCTCCAAAATAACTTGTATTTAAGTATAACTCTATTATTTCATCTTTTTCACATTTATTTTCTATTTTAAATGCCATAAAGACTTCTGCTATTTTTCTTTCAAATTTCTTGTCTTGTGTAAAATATATATTTTTTGCTAATTGCTGTGTTATTGTACTTCCACCTTCTACAAAATCCATAGCTTTTATGTCATTTATTGTTGCTCTACCTATTGCAATTAAATCTATTCCACAATGCTTATAAAATCTATGATCTTCTACTGATAATACTGCATTGATATAATTTTGTGGTAAGTCTGAAATTTTTGTATAGTTTTCTTTGCTTTTTATTTCTTTTATTTTATCTTCTATACTTATTTCTTCTATTGCTTCCTTATACATTTTATATCCATTTCCTACAAATAGCAATAATATGCTCGTAATTATCAATACTAACAAAAATACTATTTTTAAAAATTTCTTCATCTTTACCACCTATTTTACTACTTTTTATTCATTTTTTTCTTTCCATTTTTTATAAATTACTGCAATGATTACTACTATGACTATTATTCCACCAACTCCTAATATTGGTAGCCAAAAATCGTTTATTGATTGGATTACTCCATCCCAATTTATATTTTTAGGCATTATTAATCCTCCTTATTTTACATTTAATGCTGTTTTTACCTTCTCTGGTAATTCATTTACTTGTACTTCTTCCCAAGATTTGACTCCTCTTGTTACCATTACTTCTAATTTTAAATAGGAATCTTCTTTTAATTCTCTACTTGTTCTAAATTTTATTTCTTTTTTCTTTCCATTTTCGCTATAACAGTCTAAAGTATATTCATATTTCATTCCACCTGTTTCTGGAATACTTGCTATTTTGCTATTATCTACTCCATATTTTCTTTTGCCTTTTAATTTCCAATTACTTGTTAAACCTGCTGTATCAAAACTTTGAATAAATGAATCATAAGTGTTTATCATTTTGTCTTTTGGATTTTCTCCTATTCCTATATTAAAAATTGTAATCCATAATATTATTACTAAGGTTATGATTCCTAAAAATATCATTTTAAAGATTCCAAACATATCTATTCCTCCTCTTTAATAATATTTTTACTTCCAAAATATGTAGCTAAGAAATATGCTCCATATATAACTCCTATAATAATTACTGTAGCGACTGCTGATGGCAATAAGTCTTTTTCACTTGCTAAACCTGACATCATTTTTACTGCAAATTGTATTCCAAATATAGAATGTATAATTGCTAAAACAAGTGGCACTCCAAAAAATATTCCTATTTGTCTAAATAAAGATTTGTTTATCATTTTTTCATCACAACCAATTTTTCTTAAAATAGTATATCTTTGTTTATTATCTGAACTGTCTGTTAGCTGTTTTAATGCTAAGATAGCTGAACTTGCAATTAGAAATATTACGCCTAAATAAATTGCAATAAATGTTACTATTGTTGCTATTCCTATACTTCCTTCCATAATTCTTGTTTTAGTAAGTCCTTCTATATCTAATCCTTTTTTATCTAAACTTTGTATAAATGCTGAATCATTTTTTGAAAATAATTCTTCAATCTTTTTCTTTCCTTCTTCTGTATCATCATTATAATTTGCTGCTAAAAAGTGAATTTCTTTCATATCATCTGTTAAAGGGCAATTATCTGAAACAACTATTATTCCTGTATTTGTATGGCTTGTTGACATTACTATAAATCCACTTTTACACTCATTATATTTTGATTTGTATTGTTTTCCTGCAATTGTTAAAGAATTGTTTCCATCTGCTAATACTTCATTTCTTACTTCTTTCATACTCGCAAAATCACAAATCATAATATATTCATTATCATTTAATTCATACTCATCTATTCCATATAATTTTGCTATTTTATTATAATCAGATATTTTTACAATTTCTTCTGCTGTACCATATGCAAGCATAGGAAATTTTGCTTTTATCTTTTCTAGTTTACTTCCAAAAAAGTCGTTCCAAGTTAGGTCATTGCTTGCGTAGATTGGTATTTCCACCATATCTTTTAATACATTCATATCTAGTCCATTGCTTTTTAATGTATCTGCTAATGGAATTTTTGAATCTTTCCTTTGTTCTTCTGTATATATTGTTTCTTTACCATATTTATTAACAGATTTTTCTGGTAAATTTGCTGTTTTATATAAGTTTAAGTCTACTGGTGTCATTTCTACTAATTCTCTTCCCATTGTATTTCTTAATGCTAAACTTGAAGAAAGTATTGATATTGTCATAAACAGCATTAAACATATAACACTCATACTTGCTACCATTGTGTTAATTTTATTGTTAATTTGCCTTAATACAAACATATTTGTACCTTTTAAATATGTATTTTTCATTTTTTGAACTATTTGTATCGCCAATCCTGATAAAGACCAGAAAATTAATACTGTACTAACTATTCCCATAAGTATTGGTGGTAATAGTTTATCAAATGTATTTAAACTACTGCTACCCGTTGTTACTTTCCAATAAGCATAGCATAACATTGACCCTGCAACAACAAATACTAATATGCAAAGAAATGGATTTTTTATTTTTACTTTTTCATTTTTCTTTTGTGCATTTAATAAGTTAATTAATTTATATTTTGAAACTGTATATGTATTGAATAACATTACTGCAACATACATTACTGCAAAATAGATACAAGTTTTAACACAAGCATCTTTTGAAAATACAAACTGAAATTCACTCATGTCTGCTTCAAACATTTTTGCAACTAATATGGACATAAATTGTGATGCAAATACACCTACAACTATTCCTATGACAAGTGAAATGATTCCAACAAATATTGTTTCCATTAGTATAATTTTTGATATTTGCCTTTTCCCCATTCCAAGTGTCATATATATTCCAAATTCTTTTTTTCTTCGGTTAATTAAGAAATTATTAGCATATACAATTAACAATCCTAATATAACTGCTACAAATACTGATACAAAACCAAGCATCGAAATCATCATTTTTATTATTTCTCTTTGTGATTGTGATACCTGTAGCATTGCTTGTTGACTATCTATTGAATTGAACATATAAAAAATTGCTACACCTAATACTAATGTTAAAAAATAGATAGCATAGTCTTTTATACTTTTTTTCATATTATTCCACGATAACTTAAATAACATCGTTCAAATCACCTCCAAGAAGTGTTTGCACCTCAATTATCTTTTCAAAGAATTGTTTTCTTGTGTCATTACCTTTAATTATTTCATTAAAGATTTTTCCATCTTTAATAAATAAAATTCTATTTGCATAAGAGGCTGTAAAGGCATCATGTGTAACCATTAAAATAGTTGCACTCATTTTTTGATTTAAAAATTCAAAGTTCTCCAGTAATTGTCTTGCTGATTTTGAATCTAATGCTCCTGTTGGCTCATCTGCTAATACTAATTTAGGGTTTGTTATAATTGCTCTCGCTGATGCAATTCTTTGTTTTTGCCCTCCAGATACTTGATAAGGATACTTTTTAAGAATTTCTTTAATTCCTAACTTTTCTGCAATTGCATTTACTCTTTTATCAATTTCTCTTGCATTTACTTTTTGAATTGTTAGTGCTAAAGCTATATTTTCATAAGCTGTAAGAGTATCTAATAAATTAAAGTCTTGAAAAATAAAACCTAATTCTTCTCTTCTAAATTTATTTAATTTGTTTCCTTTTAGTTTTGTAATATCTTCGCCATTAACAATAATATGTCCTGCTGTAACTCTGTCTATTGTTGAAATTACATTTAAGAGTGTACTTTTTCCAGATCCACTCGCACCCATAATTCCGACAAATTCTCCTTTTTCTACTGTAAAACTAATGTTGTCTATTGCTTTTGTTAGATTTGATTTGTTTCCATAGTATTTCTCTATGTTTTTTACCTCTAATACTTTTTCCATATAAAAAACTCCTTTCAATCTAACATTATTATAAACCCATTTTAGCCATTATTCCTATCGATTTTCCTTACATGAACCTTACATTTTCGTAAGATTTCTACTGGATGTCAAGATAACTGCTTTTAGGAAATACCAATCGTATTTCTGTTCCTTCATCTTGAACTGAATTTAACTCTATTGCTATTCCTAATTTATTACATAAGTTTTTGCATAAATATAATCCAATTCCTGTAGATTTTTTACCTATTAGCCTTCCATTTGTTCCTGTAAAGCCTTTTTCAAATACTCTTGTAATTTCTCTTTTTTTTATTCCTATTCCATTATCTTTTATATAAAGTATCACATTTTCTTTTCCTTGTTTGGCATATATTTCAATCTCTAAATTTTTATCTTGTTTTTTATACTTTATACTATTTTGAATTATTTGATTTAATATAAATATGATCCATTTATTGTCTGTATTTACTTCTAAATCTAAATCATGAACATTGACAGATATTTTTTCATGTATTAAAACATTTTTATTCTTCTTTATACTCTCATTTACAATGTCTTTTAAATTAGCTTTTTTTACATAGTAATCTTTTTCTACAGTATTACTTCTTGCATAATATAAAGCCTGTTCTATGTAATTTTCGATTTTTTGTAATTCTTCATCTATACTTTTAGTTGTCTGATTTTTGTTATTTTCTATTATCAATTTACTTGATGCTATTGGTATTTTTATTTCGTGAATCCATAATTCTATATACTCCTTATAATCTTCTTGCTTATATTTATATTTGTTTACATTTTCAACCATTGATTTATTGATTTGTTCTAATAAGTCTTTTAGTATTTTACCTTCTATAAAACTTGGTACTTTTATAAGCTCACTAATTAAGTATTTGTCATCTAAGTTATTTAAAGTATCTTCTATATCTTTATAAAATCTTTGCTTCATAAAATATTCTATAGAAAGTCCTATTATATATATAAATATTATAGCAACTGGAATATATATTTTTATAAAATTTCCAAATGGATACGGAATTAAAAATATTTCTATAGTAGCAATTCCAAATAATAATAAGAAGCATAAAAGTATTTTATCTTTTATAAAACTTTTAAAATTCATATCATTTTTCTCCCTTTAACATATATCCTTGTCCTCTTTTTGTTTCAATAATATCTTTTAGTCCTAATTCTTCTAATTTACTTCTTAATCTAGTAATATTAACACTTAAAGTATTATCATCAACAAAGCAATCATTTTCCCAGAGTACATCCATTATATCTTCTCTTGAAACGATTTTTTCTCTATTTTCAATAAAATATTTTAAAATTTTATATTCATTTTTAGTTAAATCAATAATTTTATCATCTTTTATTATTGTACTATTGAATATATTTAAAATAAAGTCTTTTGCATCAATTTTATTTTTAGGTTCACTATTACTATTTGTTCTTCTTAATAGCGAATTTACTTTTGCAAGTAGTATATGGATATTAAATGGCTTTGTTATATAATGGTCTGCTCCATAATTTATTGAAACCAACTCATCTAATTCATTATCTCTACTTGTGACGGCAATAATCCCCATATCAGATTGTTTTCTAATCTCTTTGCAAATATATTCTCCATCTACTCCTGGCAAATTTATATCTAATAAAATAAGATTTGGATTTATTTCTAAAATATCATGTATAGTATTGTCAAATTTTTTTAAACATTCTGCTTGATAGCCATTATTATTTAAAAATATTTCTAATTCGCATCGCAACTTTTCATCATCTTCAACTATTAATATCTTCTGCATTTTATAATACCTCCGAAATCATTATAGCATACTTTTTATGAAAATAACCTTACATTTCTGTAAGATATGAGAATAGCACTTGAATCCAAGTGCTATATCTCTCTGAATTTTCCGTTATCTTCTTCTGCCTAGCTCCAACTGTATAGCCTTGTTATTCTGCAAGAGCCAAAATGTTGTTACTGCTCCTATAGCACAAGGAATAGGTGCTGCAAAAGGAACTACGAAAAATGTAAGAACAGTAATTACTACAAAAAATAGAATTCTTCTTTTCAGTCTGTTTCTATTAGTTCTGCATTGTGCTTTGAGTTCATTCGTTGTCATTTCATCTAATGTTTTTCCATCGTAAGATAACTTCCTATTCATAATGATTCCTCCTTCAAAAAATGTTTTGTTTAGAGTTTCTATATATAAACTACTTTCGTAGGTTATATTCTTAAAATTCTTTTCTTTGATATATCTTATTTGATATTAGATATGAAATACCTAATAATATTACAGAAATTATTGGAATTGCTATAAGTGAGTAATTGTCTAATCTATTTATTATATTTATAATAGATGTCATATCTACAAATTGTGCAATTAAAGCTCCTATTCCAGCGGCACCAAATACTACAGCAAATAATATTATTCTTCCATTTGTAGCTCCAAATTTGAAAACGATTGGATAAAGTAAAGAAATTATAATAACACTTGATAACATTGTTCCCATTAGTGATGACATAATTTCATCTACATTTATGCTATTTGTTTTTGTATAGCTGATTCCTGCACTTATAGCCAAAGCAACAGCTCCTAAAATAACTGTTAAAATTATGGAAGCTATATATTTTGCTCTAACCACATTTCTTCTTCCATCTGGCAAGGTTACTGCATAAGAGTTCCAATTATTAAAATCATCATAACTGAATGTTGATATAAATAACATTATTCCAATTAGTGGAACTATAAATGTAGCATCAAATGTACCTTGAAATGCCAACATTAAATAAACTATAAATATTATTACCATTTGTTTTGAATTTGCCTTTATAAGTAAAAAATCTTTTTTTATTAACCCTAACATATCTTTTCCCCCTTAATTACTAATAACATCAAATCTTCTAGTGTAATTTTATCTATTACACAATTATGATATTTTTTACTTGCTTGTTCTTTATCATTAACTAATATCTCATAAGCATATTTTGTTTTCTTGTATGCCACCATGTCTTTTTTATCAATATTTGAAAAATAATCAATATCACATTTTAAAATTCCATAGTTATCAATTATTTCATCTCTTGACTTTTGTAATACCTTTTTTCCTTTATCAATAAATATAATTTCATCTGCTATATGTTCTAAATCACTTGTTATGTGTGTTGATAGTAATATGGAATGTTCTTCATCTTCTATAAATTTTAGAAATATATCCAAAACTTCATTTCTTACAACTGGATCTAATCCACTCGTTGGCTCATCCAATATTAATAATTTTGGTTTGTGGGCTAAAGCTGTGGCAATTTCTAATTTCTTTCTCATTCCTTTTGACATTGATTTTAAGGGTTTGTTGTCTGGTAAATCAAACTCCTTTAAATAAGAAAAATACAATTCGCTATCCCAGTTTTTATATACATCTTTCATAGTATTATTTATATCTTTTGCATTTAATAATTCTGGAAAGAACATATTGTCTAAAACTACACCTATATCTTCTTTTATCTCTTTTTCTTCTTTTTTATAGTCCTTTCCAAATATTTTTATTTCTCCACTATCAATTTTTATAATATTTAGCATTGACTTAATTAAGGTTGTTTTTCCTGCTCCATTTTCTCCAATAAGACCTACAATAACTCCTTTTTGTATTGCTATGTCTATTTTTCCAAGTTCAAATTTATCATCATATTTCTTTTTCAAATTTTTAATTTCTATAATATTTTCCATTACAGTTCCTCCCTATAAAGAATTTTAAACATTTCAATCACATCATTCTCATCTATGTCGAATCTATTAGAAATATCAACAATTTTTTCTATATACTTTTCTATATCTTTTTGAGCCTGTTCTTTTGCAAGTTCTTTATTTTTCGGTGCAACATGACTACCTTTTCCTTGCTTTGTAATTATATATCCTTCTTGTTCCAATTCATCATAAGCTTTTTTTATTGTCATAACACTTATCCTTATATCCTGTGCTAATGATCGGATAGAAGGTATTTTTTCATCTTCTTGCAACTCTCCATTCATAATTTGACTTATGATTGCATTTTTAATCTGTTGATATATAGGGGTTGAACTACTATTACTAATAATAATTTTCATATATCCTCCTTAACTGTTATATGTAATATATAACACTATATAACAGTTGTCAACATTTTAATGAAAAATTTATTTATTTGCATAAAAAAAGCAGATATTCTCTGCTTTTCATGCCACTATAAAATTATAATCATATCTTATTGAAAATTATAGTTTTTTCCTTCATTGATATTTTTCCAACCTCATACCCATATTCTTTTAATTCCTTTTTGTAAGTTAAAAACGAGTGATCTATATCAAAACCTAAAATACTTTTAATTTCTTCATAAGATAATTTATAATTTTCTTTATTATTCTCTTTTAAATACTTCCACAATGGCTCATATTTACTCATTATTTCATCTCACTTTCAACTTGTACCTTCTCGCTAACTTATTCTATTAACTTTTTTAATGAATTAGCATTTAATATAGTATTTGATACAAATTCACCTTTGTAAAAGTTAGCCCAATTATTAAATATACAAGGTACATTCTTTGCTTTTTCTAATGAATCTATTTTTACAAAATTAATTTTAATTTTATTCTCTTTTGCATATTTAGTTAGTTCATTTACTTCATATTCTACATAAGGACATTCATTGCTATAGTAAATAGTGAAATCTTGATTATCTATTTTCATAGTTCTTGCTATTTCATTGAATTTAGGTGTTTCACTATCTTCAAATTGTATTGCTAATAGTTCATAATCTGGTATACTATCTACTACTTTAAAACCATAATGTTCAAAAAATTTCTTTTCGCCTAAAAATGGTTTCTTCTTTTTAGAAACTAAAGTACATATACCACTTTTGCCTTTTTCTTTTGAATCGTTTATTGCATATTCTAGTAATTCTTTTCCAATTCCTTTTCCTTTAAAACTTCCTGCTACCCATAAGCAATAGATATATTCATAATTTTTACCGCTAATAGGTATCCAAGCTGTTTCTATTGGCTCATATTCAATAAATATTTTTCCTCTTGCATTTAGTTTTCTAAATACATGCCCATCTTTTAACTTACTTTTAATCTATTCTTTTTTATTATTTACTCCTACTTGATGTTTTGGATCACCAATTGCACAACAGATATGTTCTTTTTCTATATTTTCTAATGTTAAATTTATATATTCATTCATATTTTTCCTCTTTTCTATATAAAGGTTAATTGCTCTTCTTGTTGAATCTGCTTTTTATATGCCTTTACTATATCATTCATTTTATAAAGTAGTCCATACTTTTCACATTCTTCTTTAAATATTTTGTTTAAGTTTTTATTCAATGGATAACAAAAATAGTTATTTCCATAAGTCTTAATATACTTTTCTTTTATTTTAGGAAAAATCTTATCTAATTGTTCATAAAAGTATTCTCTTTGATTTTCTCTTAATGTAACTCCTCCCATTGAAAATACAAATTTTGCTCCATTTTCATAAGATAATCTTATTACATTTCTAATATTATCTTCCGAATCTGTTATAAATGGAATAATTGGTGTTAATAGTGTTCCAACAAATAATCCCTCTTTTGACAATTTTTTCATTGCTTTTAGTCTTTCAGAAGAAACACATACTCCTGGTTCTACTCTTTGTGATAAATTATCATCTGCTGATGTAATTGTGAATTTAAGTATTACATCTGCTTTTTTGTTTATTTCCTTAAATATGTCTATATCTCTAATTATTAAATTACTTTTTGTTTCTATTGATACTCCAAAATTATAGTATGAAATAAGTTCTAATGATTGTCTTGTTATTTCATATTGTTTTTCAAAAGGATTATAAGTATCTGACATTGCACCTATTCCTATTACACCTTTTTTCTTTTTGATTTTAGTTCTCGATTTAATATTTCTATTTCATCCTTTTTTGCTCTTACTCTGTCAAAATCTTCTACTTGATAACAATTACTTCTACTATCACAGTAAATACATTTATGACAGCAACCTTTGTATAGATTCATATTATAATCAATTCCAAACCATTCTTCTCCATGTGTCGCTCTTTGAAGTATTGTCTTTGCTTCTATAAATTCCATAATTATTACCTTTTTCTTATCGGATGTCTTATTACTGTTTTTAATTTACTTGTTTCACATCTTCTTGGATCACTTAAATAAATTTCGTGATGAAATCTGTTGTCTGTAATATCAAGTTCATATCCATTTTGTATCATATATTCGTGCATTAAATTTATTGTAGATGGTTCATCATCATAAGAACCTATGTGCATAAATTGAACACAGATTCCTTCATCATAACTGAAAAATTCCACTTTTGAAAATTCTAGTTTTTTCTTATTAGTTGCTTCCTCAACTGCCCAATCAAAATCTTTTTTTGTCACAAAGTCTGGTAATCTAATAATAGATATAAAGTTCATTTGATCTTTATTATTATAGTCAATACTATCTTTCATTCCATCTTGCCACCAAAATCCTTCAAGTGGTGGAACTACATATTCAAAATAACCTTCTATTTTATGTGTTCCTTTATAACTCATTTTTATTGTAAAAGCAATAGCATATAAAAGTCCTATTGTTTGTTTATACTCCCCATTTTCATCATTAGGATTTCCTTTTCCCCTAACTGCAATATAATTCATTTTAGGAATTTTTATAATACTTGGTTTATTCTTTGGCATATAAAATTCCTTATATTCTTTTTTATAATCAAAAGCCATTTTGTCTTTTCCTTTCTACTCATCTAATGCAATATAAATATGAATTTCTTGTTTTTGCATATCTTGTGTATTGTTTTGATATTCTTCAAAATCACAAGTATATTTTCTTTTTAAATCCATGTTCCATATTTCTTGCCAAGCCTGTCCTACTGAATTTTGCACATCTCCTGTTATAACAAACTTAGCATATTTTCCTTTTGGAATAATAATACTTTTTATTTCTTCGCCTATTTGTACTTCCCTACTCACTTCTGCTCCTGCAATAAATGTATAAGGTTTTGTATAATCACCCTCATATTCTGTATATAGCCCTATTGTTTTATCATTCACCTTATTGGAAATCTTTTCATAAATTCCATCTGTAAATAATTTTTGCCAAGTTATTCCTATATCTTGTATAGCCTTTCCATCTTGATTCGTTGTTTTAATTCTAATTCCTGTAATAATCTTTTCTTCTAATTCTACAATTTCATATTTCATAATATATCTACCTCCTGATTAGGAGTATATATCATATAACTTGACAACTGTGTGTCATATTATAAATAATTTTTTAAAGTTCTTTGTAGTTTATCTTTTATTATATTTTTTGCATAACCAGGATTTAAAACTTTTGCATATTCCCCAAAAGATAAAATATAGCCATATACCCATTCATTTTCTGGATATTTCACTTTTATACTAAAGTTTCCATCTTGTTTTTTCGTTATTTCCTTGCTTTCAAATTCATCATATACTCTATAAGTCATAGCTTTATTTATCTCTAGTTCAAGTTCTATTATTTTGAAGTTATATTGTTCATTCTCTTCTTCTTTTGGTAATTCTCTTTCAAAATGTTCTTGTAACATTTTAACTTCTTTTATTCTAGCAATCTTGAATATTCTATAATCTTGTTTTAATTTACAATAACTTACTAAATACCATGATTTATCTTTAAACCATATTTGTAATGGTTCTACAATTCTTTTACTTTCTTCTCCATTAGAATTATAATAAGTAAATTGTACTAGCTGCTTATTTAGAATGGCAGATTTAATAATGTCAAATCGTTCTTCTTGTATATTACCCCAATTAGAGAAATCAATCTTGATCCAATCATTTATTTTTTTATTAAATAATATACTTAATTTTTCCAAAATATCTTTTTCATCTTGTCCTTTTACTTTTTTCATTCCTTGTAAGGCAAATAAAATTTGATTTTGCTCTTCTTCAGAAAGAATAGTTTTATTTAGTACATACTCATCTAAAAGTCCTATTCCTCCATCTTTTCCTTTACTTGCATAAATTGGTATGTTTGCTGTGCTTAATGTTTCAATATCTCTATATATTGTTCTTGTAGATACCTCAAACCTGTCAGCTAATTCTTTAGCTGTAGTTTTTTTCTTCTGCAATAATATATATACTATTTCAAATAATCTATTATTTACTTGCATATTTTCCTCCTGTCAATATTATAGCATATAAATATGACATCTGTCTGTCATATTTCAAAAAAGAAGATACTAATTTCTTAATATCTTCCTATACTTTTCTCTTAATTTATTTATGCTATATCCATATAATCATTATTAGCAAAACTATACCCATTACAATAAATGAATATCCCATAATCTTACTCATTTTTCTAAATGACTTCTCACTTTTAGGCATTGGATGAAATGTTGTCTTGCTCATCTCATAGCTCATTTTAGGAATATAATTTCCTATAATCATAAGTAGTATTCCTAATATTAAACATATACTTTTTCCAACATATACTGTGCTTCCTAGTGGTACTTCTACCATAATAACATAAAATAACACTGATACAACAGGAATAAACCATTCCATTATTTTTAATATTTTAGGTTTTTCCTCATTTTTTAATTTATTTAATTTTGTATTAATAGCAATTAAGCATATTGCTTGAACAATAGCCATAATTAGTGGTAACCCAAATAATGCAAAATTTTTATGTGCATAATTATCTATTACATCATTTGTTGTAAAATGAATTGGCATTTGTTCTGGTAGTTTATTGTAAAGTATGCTACCTAGAATCATTGGTAATAAACATATAATTACACTTAAAATTAGTGTTTTTCTATTTTTCTTTTCCATTCTTATTTCCTCCCAACTTATAAATCCATACTAAAACATCTTCAAATACAGAACTATTCAACTCATAAAGTATAAAGTTCTTTTGTTTCGTTTCAGTTATTAGATTTGCTTTTTTTAAGTTCGATAAATGATAGGATACTGTTGCTCCTGTTAAATTGAAACTACTTGATATTTCTCCTGCTGTTTTTCTTCCATCTTTTAATAATTCAAGTATTTCTCTTCTCACAGGGTCACTAATTGCTTTTAATGTTTCTGACATTCCCAATTTAATCACCTCTACTTTAGTATTTCGATATATATCTAAATATATTATACTATTTTATTTTTTTGATGTCAACAACTATTTAGATTTTTTTCTAAATAGTTATTTTTAAAATAGGAATTATATTTCAAATTCCTACTCTATAACTAATTTTGATTTTTAAATGGGTGTTTTAGCTTATTTTTTATTTCTCCAGTAATTATTTTCATTGAAATATCATATACATTCTCGCTATCATCTTCATTCAAACTAGCTTTTATTTGTAAATCTTTAATTATTTTGTCTTTATTTTTTCTTCCAAATATGAAATAATTTTCTATCACATTATTTATTAATATACATTTTTCTTCATCATATCCTGTTTGCTTAGATAATTCTTTTATAAATCCATTTTTATTCATTGTCAGATACCTCCCCATACATTTTGGCTTTTGTGTCTTGTTGTAATTCATATCCATATTCAAATATATATGAGATTCCAAATAAGAATAATATTTGTACTATATCAAACAATTCAAAACCTACATCTAAATCTGTTGCCAGTATTTTTTCAAATATGATTCCGCCGCCACTTGGTAAAATAAGTGCTATAATCATAAGTTTTGCCATTTCTTTAATATATTTAACATTTTCTAATGTAAATGGAGTATCTCCCTCATTTATGTTTATAAATAATTTTTCTAGTCTACTTAATGTCATTCTATATAATATTAAACAAATTATTAAACACACATATCCTAATTCTAGGAAAGCTATTATTTGTCCTTTAGAATTGTTTTCTAACACATTTTTCATTTGTAAAATTGTATCTTGGTTTCTTTCATCAGCAATTAAAATACCATTTGCTTTTAGTTGTAAATTTACACCATCATTTTTATATCTTCATCTAATGAATCTATATCTACCATATTTTCATGTACCAAATCATTTATTTTGCAATGAAATACCTCGCATAACTTCATTATCTTTTCCATTTCTGGGTAGCTTTCTCCATTCTCCCATTTTGATACACTTTGTCTAGTAACCTCCATTTTTTCTGCTAATTTTTCTTGGCTCATTTTAGCTGCTTTTCTTAAATTATATAAATTTTCTCCAAATTTCATTAGACTACTCCTCCTTCATCTTTAATTTTAGTGTAGTTCTTCTTAAAATACTATCAACTTCCAGTTGCACTTTATAAAAAAATGCAAAATGCAACTCAAACTTTACATTTTGCATAATACATTTTCTATCTCATTTATAACCTGTAATTTGTATTATAATTCTTTAAACTTAAAACCTTTTATATTGTTTTCTTCTACAACTTTTTTAAATTCTTCTGTAACAAAGGAATGTGAATTTACAAAGCCTATGCCAGGTAATTTAAATATTACTGTATCTTTGATTTTTTCTTCTTTAAAAACATATTTAATGACTCGCATTATTCTACCAGAAGATGGAAAACGCTTTAATTCTGATTTCTCATAATCAAGACAATCAATTATATCAGTAACATTTACTACATAAAATATCTTACTATCACTTTTTATCTTAAATACTTGAGAATGATTTTTCAAATATGGATATAAAACCTTATAGCTTTTCTCATTAAGGATAAAAGAACTAATCTCAACACTAAATACATCCCCAATAGGCTTATCTATTTCATCTTTGTATTTACTAGGATATATTTTGTCAAATTTTCTTTTACAGGCACACCATCAAACATATATGACTTATAACCATCTTTAGGTATTGGCTCATAAGTTCTATAAGTATGATCCATCCATACTTCATACACTTTAACTTTTTTATTAGAATTTTCATTATCAATTTTTCTTTTTGTTCGTAAAGCAAATTTTGATATTGAACTAATCGTATGACCTAAATCGAATCCCATATCATCACACTCCTAAATTGTAATTTTGCAGTTACTTTGTATTTTCCCTTATTTCATTTTTACTTTTTTTATATAATAAAAAACTAACAATAAAAACTAATATAGGTAGCACTATCAATTTTATTGGGCTTCCATTTACTATAAATTTAACAGGACTATCATCTCCTAGAATAGTACACATTAAACCTGCTATAAATATAAATGCTGATATATTTGATAGTATTAAAAATATATTCTTTTTTATCGTTTCTTTCCTTAAATTAAACATATTTGATCATACTCCTAATTTGACTTGTATTTTATCTATTTTACTATAAATCTATAAATTGCATAAACTACCCATATAAGCCAAGAATATGCCCAAGACTTAAATACAATACTTACTGTTAAATATACAATAGCCACTATTATTGCTATTATCCAGTTAATTAATTTTTTCTTGTCCATTATTTTCTACCTCCTCAATAATTTATAATTTATCTTTTTAGATAATTTAAAACTTTTCCATTAAAATCTTTTGCTTCTTCATATACTGCATGCCCATAATCTTCATATAAATATAATTCACTATTACTAATTCTATCTGCTATTTCTTTTGAAGAATTTACTCCTACAATACTATCTTGCTTTCCTCCAATTATTAAAGTATGACATTTAATTTTATCTAAATCATCATATACATTATGTGTTAAACACGAATTAGCTTGAATAATAAATCTTTTATAATCTTTTGGTTTGCTAACTCTCCATAGAATATTATAATATTTTCTATATTTCTTTAAATACTTTTCACTATAAGATTTTTCGGCTGTATCTATGAATATACTTTTAAAATCTTCCTTCTTTGCTAACTGAATCCAGTTTCCAACAACATTATTTATCATTTCATTAGGCTTTGAAGATGTTACTGCTAAAACTAATTTATTTACTTTTTCTGGATTGTTAATTGCTATACATTGTGCTATCATTCCACCTTGAGAAACTCCCATTATATCAGCATTTGATATATTTAATAAATTCATTGCTTCAACTATATCTTGTGCCATATTTCTTGTTGTAAATCCTTTTGCCAGATTATTTCTTCTGCTAAACACATACACTGTATATTCTTTTGCAAATTGTCTATACATAAATGCAAGTGAAACAGCCATACCTTTAACAGTTCTTAATCCATCTCCTAGTCCTGGTATTATAATTAAATTTTTATTTCCTACACCAAAACTTACATAATCCATATTACTTTGCTCTATTTTTATATTATTGTTGTTTGCATTATAAAACATTACTTCAACTCACTTTCAAATTTTCTTATTTTGCAACAAATCTATAAACCGCATAAATTACCCATATAAGCCAAGAATAAGTCCATGCATCAAGCACAATACTTATTGTTAAATATCCAACAGTAACTATAATTGCTATTATCCAATTCACCGTTCTTTTTTTATCCATTCCTCCAAAATAAATCTTGATTTGATTCTTTGCCGATCACTTTTTTCTCCACTAAAAATATCATCCCATTTTGTGGACTGCAAGTTTAATTGTTACACAAGCTCCAC
>CAMXQV010000026.1 GCA_947245515.1 uncultured Clostridium sp.
GAACACAGAAGTCAAGCCTAAATGTGCCGAAAATACTTGTGGGTTACCCTACTGGGAAGATAGGTTGTCGCTAGTTTTTTTATTTTTAAGACTATTATATAAATACATTTATTTGTAAACTTTATTAAAAAGAAAGTAGAAATCAGAATTAAATTTTTGATTTGTGCTTTCTTTTTTTTATGTAAAATGATATAATAACAAAAGTATAATGAGAAAGGAAAATAATATGTCAAAAGTAATGTGGAAGCCAGGAACTTTTCTATATCCTCTACCAGTAGTTATGGTAAGTTGTGGGAATATGGAAAAATCAAATATTATAACAGTAGCTTGGACAGGAATTATAAATACAAATCCACCAAAAGTTTATATATCAGTAAGACCTACACGATATTCTTACAAATTAATAAAAGAATCAAGAGAATTTGTTATTAATTTAACTAATATCAAATTATCAAAAGCAACAGATTGGTGTGGAGTAAAAACAGGAGAGAAAATTGATAAATTTAAAGAAATGGGATTACATAAAGAAAAAGCAAATTTTGTAAAATGTCCATTAATTGAGGAAAGTCCAGTTTCAGTTGAATGTAAGGTAACTGAAATAAAAGAACTTGGAACACATCATATGTTTATTGCAGATGTTTTAGCTATAAATGCAGATGACAAATATATTAATAAAAATGGTGGCTTTGATATATCAAAATGTGATCTAATAACATATTCAAATGGTCATTATTATCAATTAGGGAAGAAACTTGGAAAGTTTGGATTTTCAGTACAAAAAAAGAAAAGGAGTAAAAAATAAATGGGAGAAAAAGAAAGAGAGTGGAGAAAGAAAAACGAATATAAAACTAAATTCTCAGTTATTGTGCCAATGAAAAATTGTGAAGGATTTATTGAAAATGCTTTAAATAGTATAAAAAAACAAGAATATGAAAATTGTGAAACATTTGTTATTGATGATCATTCTGATGATGGTTCAGTTCAAAAAGTAAGGAATTATATAGAAAATAATAAAAATATGAATATAGAATTATTAAAAGTTGAAGATGGAAGATGGGGAGCAGGAGCTGGAAGAAATGTTGGTCTTGATAAGGCAACTGGTGATTATATTATATTTTTAGACTCAGATGATGAAATAAAAGAAAAATCCTTTAATATGTTAAATGAATCAATTAAGCAGAATGATATGATAGATGTATTTCTTTTGGGTCATACAATGTATACTTTAGATTACACAGGTAATTTAAAAAGAAAAACAGATTTTAATCCTGGAAAATTTCAGAGTACAAAATTATTTCAAATGGGAATAAACCCAGGTGGTACCATATGGCAAGGTTGCTGGAAAAGAAGTTTATTTGAAGATAATAATATTAGATTTGACGAAAATTGCATTTTTGAAGATACAACAGCTAGAATACAACTTTATGGAAGAGCAAATAAAATTAAAATTGCAGGTATTAATACTCATAAATATTTTGTTAGACCTGGAAATAGTATTTGTACAACACAAACTTCTAAAAATTTAAAAGCTTCAATAGAGATGTCTAGAAGAATATCAAGATTAGTAAAAGAAGGAAAAGTTGATAAAAAATATAAAAAATATATTTATTCAAGACTATTAACTACACCATCTTCGCTTGCGTGGATATTGTATTGTATGGGACAATATAAAATATATCAACACAAAACTCTTGTTAAAGGAAATTTTGAAGAAAATAAGAAATTAGATAGATAAAACAAAAGTCCTTGACATAAAAGAAAAAAAGTGGTAAAATATTCAAGCATATGGTTATTACGGACATATGCTCACATCGTTTCAAAAAAGTAAAATAATGTAAAAAATACGGAGGTGTTATCTAATGGCAGCAAAAGGACCAAGAGAAAACATAACATTAGAATGTACAGAATGTAAAAGAAGAAATTATATGACTTCAAAAAATAAAAGAAATAATACAGAAAGACTAGAAATAGTAAAATATTGTAAATTCTGTAAAAAACGTACAACACATAAAGAAACAAAATAGTAAAAAAGCTATTTTAAGGAGGATATAAAATGGCTAATAAGGAAACAAACAAAAAAGAAAATAGTAAAAACAAAAAAAGTTTTTTTAAAGATTTTAAAGCAGAGTTAAAAAGAGTTGTTTGGCCAACACCAAAACAATTAATAAATAATACAATAGCAGTAGTAACAATAGTATTACTTACTGCCGCAATAGTTTTTGTATTAGACGTAGTATTTGAAGCTATAAATAAGCATGGAATTAATAAAGTAAAAGAAGTAATGGCAACAAATAATACAACCATAGAAAATTCTACAACAGAAAATGGAACATCAGAAGAAAGCTTAGATGAAAATAATAATACAACAGAAGGTAATCAAACAGGAGAAGAAAAAGTTCCAGAAAACAACACAACAACAGAAGGAGAAAACACTACAGAAAATACAGAAAATAAAGCAGAATAAGTAAAAGGAGGCTTAATATAATGTCTCAAAAAGATTATGATATGGTAGCAAGATGGTATGTAGTACATACATATTCAGGTTACGAAAACAAAGTAAAAAAAGACTTAGAAAAAACAATAAAAAATAGAGAATTAGAAGATTACTTTTTCGACATAATAGTTCCAATGGAAGAACAAATTGAAATTAAAGATGGAAAAAGAAAAACAAATTTAAAAAAAGTTTTTCCAGGATATGTTCTAATAAAAATGATAGTAACAGAAGAATCTTGGTATATAGTTAGAAATACAAGAGGTGTTACAGGATTCGTAGGTTCAGGGACAGATCCAATACCGTTAACAGAAGAAGAAATAAGAAACATGGGATTTGAAGATATTCCAGTAAATATTGATTATGAAATAAACGAACAAGTACAAGTTATGAATGGTCCATTTGAAGGATTTGTAGGTACAGTTCAAGAAATAAATACAGAAAAGCACAAAGTAAAGGTTTTAGTATCGATGTTTGGTAGAGAAACACCAGTAGAACTAGAATTTTCACAAGTGCAAAAAATTAAGTAGAAATCAAAAAGGGAGGTGCCATTAAAATGGCAGAAAAAGAAATTTCAAATATTATTAAATTACAAATAGAGGCTGGAAAAGCATCACCAGCTCCACCAGTTGGTCCAGCATTAGGTTCAAGTGGTGTTAACATCATGCAATTTGTTAAAGAATTTAATGATAGAACTGCAAATCAACCTGGAATGATAATACCAGTTGTAATAACAGTATATAAAGATAAATCTTTTGAATTTATAACAAAAGTACCACCAGTTGCAGTTTTAATAAAAAAAGCAATCAAAATTGAAAAAGGTTCAGGAAAACCAAACAAAGAAAAAGTTGCTAAAATAACAAAAGCACAAGTAAAAGAAATTGCTGAACAAAAAATGCCTGACTTAAATGCAGCATCAATAGAAACAGCTATGAGTATGGTTGAAGGTACTGCTAGATCTATGGGTGTTGTAGTTACAGAATAAATAATATAAAAATTGGGAGAGCAAAAATGCTCGTTAAAACCAAAGGAGGTAAAAAATGAAAAAAGGAAAAAGATATGCTGAAAGCATAAAACTAATTGAAAAAGACAAAGAATATGAAGTAAAAGAAGCATTAGAAATAATTGAAAAAATGCCAAAAACAAAATTTGACGAAACAGTAGAATTACATGTAAAATTAGGTGTTGACTCAAAACATGCTGACCAACAAGTTAGAGGAACAGTTGTACTTCCAAATGGAACAGGAAAGACACAAAAAGTCTTAGTATTTGCAAAAGGACCAAAAGCAGAAGAAGCAGAAAAAGCTGGAGCAGACTTTGTAGGAGCAGAAGAATTAATACCAAAAATACAAAATGAAAACTGGTTTGATTATGATGTAGTTGTTGCTACACCTGATATGATGGGTGTTGTAGGAAGATTAGGAAAAGTATTAGGACCAAAAGGATTAATGCCTAATCCAAAATCAGGAACTGTTACAATGGATGTTACAAAAGCAATAAGTGAAATAAAATCAGGTAAAGTAGAATATAGACTAGATAAGAACAATATAATTCACTTAGGATTTGGAAAAGTATCATTTGGAACAGAAAAATTAATAGAAAACTATGAAACAATTATAAATGCTATAATAAAAGCAAAACCAGTAGCAGCGAAAGGTCAATACATAAAAAGTGTTGCAGTAACAACAACAATGGGACCAAGTATTTTTATTGGACAAAAATAAAAAAATAAACCATAGACAGTAGGCAAATTTAATAAGTCCTACCGAGGTAATATAAAAAAAGAGATATCATACTCTTTGTATTCCTTGGTAGGAAACAAAGAGTGTTTTTATACAATAGGAAAGTTATACTTTACTATTGTATAAAAAGCTACAATCATAACATATGCATAAGTTATGCAGTAGTAAATCTTATTTATAGTTTTTAAATTACAAAAATAAAAAACAATATTTATAATGGAGGTGAAAGAAAAAAATGGCAAGTGAAAAAATATTAAATCAAAAGAAAGAAGAAGTTAAAAAATTAGCAGATGAAATGAAACAAGCAAAATTAATTCTTTTAACAAACTATAGAGGAATTACAGTAGCAGATGATACTATATTAAGAAAAGACTTAAGAAATGTAAATGCAAAATGTACAATTATAAAAAATAATATAACAAGAAGAGCATTACAAGAGGCTGGAATAGAAGGGTTAGAAGACAAATTAGTAGGACCAACTGCTGTTATAATGAGTAATGAAGATTATTTAGAACCTGCAAAAACTATATATAAATATAGTAAAGATAATGAATTTTACGAAATTAAAGGTGGAGTAATTGAAGGAAAAGTAATGACAGCAGAAGAAATTATAACACTAGCAAAATTACCTTCAAGAGAAACTTTACTTTCAATGCTTGCTGGTGCATTACTTGGAAATATTTCAAAAATTGCAGTTGCACTTGAAGAAGTTAGAAAACAAAAAGAACAAAATGGTGAAAAAGTAACAGTAGCAGTTGTAAAGGAAGAAGCATCTGTAGAAGAAGCAACAATAGATGCTGAATAATTATTAATAAATAGAGTAGTGAACTTAGATCACTGAAAAAGCAAAATAATTAGAAAAATAACAAGTTTAAATATAAATTTTACAATATTTAATATTTTATCTAATTAAATAAGCTATCAAAATTTTTAGGAGGATTTTAAAATGGAAAAAATTGAAAAATTAATTGAAGAAATCGACGCTTTAACAGTCGTTGAATTAGCAGATTTAGTAAAAGCTATAGAAGAAAAATATGGAGTATCTGCTATAGCATCTGCTGCACCAGCAGCTGGAGCAGTAGATGGAGGAGGAGCAGCAGAAGAAAAATCATCTTTTGATGTTGTATTAGCAGAAGCAGGAGATCAAAAAATAAAAGTTATAAAAGTTGTTAGAGATGCTACAGGATTAGGATTAAAAGAAGCTAAAGAATTAGTTGATGGAGCACCAAAAACAGTTAAAGAAGGAGTAAGCAAAGAAGAAGCAGAAGAATTAAAAGCTAAATTTGCTGAAGTTGGAGCTGTTGTAGAATTAAAATAGTAATATAAAAGAAGTAGAATATAAAAGGTCTACTTCTTTTTATATTCTAGGAAAGTTATCATGGCATGATAACTTTTTGTAGATATCTTATTAATATTTAAAAAAATAAAGATTTTACTTAACTGTAACAAATAATATAGTTTTTCAGAGTTTTTAACAAACTAGGACTTGTTTTTTTGGAAAAAAAAGTATATAATTGAACAAATTAAAAAGAGGAGATGATAACATGGAAGTAAGTAAAGAAGAAATATTACATATTGCCAAATTAGCTGATTTAGAAATAGAAGAAAAGGAAATAGAAGACTATATAATAAATTTAGAAGAAATACTAAATTTTGCTAATATAGTAAATAATGCTCCAGTTGAAGAATTAGATATCACAGTAGGAAGTAAAGAAGAAGTAAATGTATTTAGAAAAGATGAAATAAAAATATTTAAAGATAATAAAAGTTTATTACAGAATGCACCAAGCCAAGATCAAAACATGTTTAAAATACCAAAAGTAATACAATAAGCTTAAACATAGATACAAGAAACCAGAAAATAAAAAGCAAGAAGACAACAAAGAAATAGGTTAAGAGGGAGGAAAATTAATGGAGGTTACAGAATTAACAGTTCATGAATTACAAGAAAAGATAAAAAACAAAGAACTAACAATAACACAAATAACCAATTCATATATAGAAAGGATAAAAGAAAAAGAAAAAGATGTACAAGCCTTTGTAACAGTTATAGATAATGACGCTAAAAAGCAAGCATCAGAATTAGAAGAAAAAGCAACTAAAGGTGAGATAAAAGGAGAGTATATAGGGATACCTATAGGAATTAAAGATAATATATGTACAAAAGGTATAAAAACAACATGTAGTTCAAAAATGTTAGAAAACTTCATATCACCATATGATGCAACAGTAATGGAAAAAATAAATCAAGAAAATATGATTAATTTAGGAAAACTAAATATGGACGAATTTGCTATGGGAGGTTCAACAGAATATTCATACTTTAAGAAAACAAGAAATCCATGGAACTTAAATAAAGTACCAGGAGGTTCATCTGGAGGATCAGCAGCAGCAGTTGCGGCCAATATGGTTCCATGGGCTTTAGGTTCAGACACAGGAGGTTCAATTAGAGAACCTGCAAGTTTTTGTGGAGTAGTAGGATTAAAACCAACTTATGGATTAGTATCAAGATATGGAGTAGTAGCTTTTGCATCATCACTTGACCAAATAGGTCCAATAACAAAAGATGTAACAGATAGTGCCATGCTTTTAAATATAATAGCAGGGCACGATGAAAAAGATACAACTTCAAGTAATAGAGAAAAAGTTGACTATACTAAATGTCTAAAAAATGATGTAAAAGGGTTGAAAATAGGAGTACCAAAAGAGTTTTTTGGAGAAGGAATAAATCAAGAAGTAAAAGAGGCTTTAGAGAATGCAATAGAGACCTACAAAAAATTAGGTGCAGAAATTGAAGAATTTTCATTAGATATTGCAAAATATTCTTTAGCAAGTTACTATATTATAGCATGTGCAGAAGCAAGTTCAAACTTAGGTAGATTTGATGGAATACGTTATGGATATAGAACACCAGAATTTAGTAATTTAAAGGAATTATATAAAAAATCAAGAAGTGAAGGTTTTGGAGCAGAAGTAAAAAGAAGAATTATACTTGGGACATATGTATTATCATCAGGATATTATGATGCATATTATAAAAAAGCACAACAAGTACGTACCTTAGTAATAAATGAATTTAATAAGGGCTTTGAAAAATATGATATTATATTAACACCAACATCACCAACAGTAGCCTTTGACATAGGTTCAAAATCAAGTAACCCATTAGAAATGTATTTAGCAGACATATGTACAGTATCAGTAAATATTGCTGGGCTTCCAGGAATATCAATACCATGTGGAATAGACAAGCAAGGAATGCCAATAGGAATGCAATTAATAGGCAACAGATTCTGTGAAGAAACAATATTAAATGCAGCATATACCTTTGAACAAGAAATAAAATTTAGAGAAAAATATAACCCAGAATTTAAATAAATCACTAAGCGATGATTTTTAGGGCAGAGGAAAAAATCATTAAAAAAGAGGAGGAAAATTAATGTCAAGAGATGATTATGAAGTAGTAATAGGATTAGAAGTACATGCAGAACTTTCTACAAAAACAAAAATATTTTGTTCATGTCCAACAGAATTTGGTGCAGCACCTAATACACATACATGTCCAATATGTATGGCAATGCCAGGTACATTACCTGTTTTAAATGAAAAAGTAGTAGAATATGCAGTAAAGGCTGGACTTGCCACTAATTGCAATATCGCAAGAGAAAGTAAGAATGATAGAAAAAATTACTATTATCCAGATCTTCCAAAGTCATATCAAATTTCGCAATTTGATAAACCACTTTGTGAACATGGATATGTAGAAATAGATACAAAAAATGGTAAGAAAAAAATAAGAATAACTAGAATTCATATAGAAGAAGATGCAGGTAAGTTAAACCATGATGAATTTGGTGGAGGAAGTTTAGTAGATTTAAATAGAGCAGGTGTTCCTTTAATTGAAACTGTTTCTGAACCAGATATGAGTAGTAGTGAAGAAGTAGAAGCATATTTAAGAAAATTAAAATCTATATTTGAGTATATAGAAGTATCAGATTGTAAAATGCAAGAAGGATCTTTAAGAGCTGATGTTAATGTATCAGTTAGAAAAAAAGGTGATACAAAACTTGGAACTCGTACAGAAATGAAAAATATGAACTCATTTAGAAGTATAGTAAGAGCTATTGAATACGAAGTAGATAGACAAATAGATGTTATTGAAGATGGTGGAACAATAGAACAAGAAACCTTAAGATGGGATGATGTATCAGGAAAAACATTCTCGATGAGAGATAAAGAAGATGCACAAGATTACCGTTACTTTCCAGATCCAGATCTAGTTGCTATAAAACTTTCAGAAGAATATATTGAAAATATTAAAAATTCACTACCAGAATTGCCAGAAAGCAGAAAACAAAGATATTTAGAAGAATATAAACTATCTGAAAAAGATGCTAATTTAATTACATCTTCAAAATATTTATCAGATTTATTTGAAAATTCAATTAAAGTATGTAACAATCCAAAGGCAGTTAATAATTGGATTATATCAGATATCTCAAGAATATTAAATGAAACAGAAATGGATCCAATAGAAATTCCATTTGATAGTGAACAATTAGGAAAATTAATCATTTTAATTGATAAAGGAACAATTAGTTCAAGTATTGGAAAAAAAGTTTTAACTGAATTATTTGAAAATCCACGAGATCCCGAAATTATAATAAAGGAAAAAGGTTGGATACAAATTTCAGATGAAGGTGCAATAAAAGAAGTAGTATTAAAGATATTAGAACAAAATCCACAATCAATAGCTGATTATAAAGGTGGAAAAGATAAAGCTTTAGGATTTTTAGTTGGGCAAGCAATGAAAGAAACAAAAGGAAAAGCAAATCCACAAATGTTAAATAAGATGTTTTTAGAAGAATTAAATAAAATATAAAAAGCTTATATTATAGTAATAAAAAATCCTTGAAAATACATATGTAAATTCAAGGATTTTTATAAATAATTTATATAAATTGCTTTTTTATTCCTTCCATAACAAATCCACAAATTATAAATTCAATTCCAAAAATTAAACTTAATTTAAATAAAGAAATCCCTATGTAATAAACAATTGGAGAAGGAAAATTAAAATCATATGTAAACAATATAAATACTGAAATTAAGCAAAGTATAAAACAAAATTTTAATCCATTATTCATAATTTTATATGTTATTTTATCAAAATTTTTATAAGTATTAATAATTTTTTTTATCATAATACACCTCTTAAATATTTATCTTATATAATAATATTAGCATGAAAGGGATATGAATACAATGGAAATGACTACCATAGCTTATAGTTATTATCTATATTTATACATAATACAGCATTATATTTAATAATTATAAAAAATATATAATATAACCTTTTTGTAAAATTATATTATATTTATTAAACACATAAAAAAAGAACTTTTTAATAAGTTCTTTCTAATAAAAACTATGCATAATTTTTATTTAGCTTAAGCTGTTGCTGTATTTAATTTTTTTGATAAACTAGATTTTTTTCTAGCTGCTGTATTTTTTACAATAACACCTTTACTACATGCTTGGTCTATTTTTTTTGTTGCTTCTGATAATAAAGTTTTTGCTTCTTCTATATTTCCAGCATTTATAGCTTCTTCGAATTTTCTAACAGCTGTTTTATATCCAGATTTTATCATATTATTTCTTAAAGTTTTTTTCTCAATTACTTTAACTCTTTTCTTTGCTGATTTAATATTTGGCATTTTAAGCACCTCCTCTTAGTCTATATTACACTATAACATATCCTATTCTACCACATTTTTCAAGAATTGGCAAGACATAATAAAAAAATTATATTAAAATAAATTAAATTTATTGTAATATCAATAAATTTATGATATATTCATTAACATAGAATGGAGGAATACAAATGATAGCAATTGGAAGTGACCATGGAGGATACAAACTAAAAGAGGAAATAAAAAAATACTTAGAAGAAAAAGAAATAGAATATAAAGATTTTGGAACAAATAGTGAAGAGAGAACAGACTATCCAATATATGCAGAAAAAGTTGCAGAAGCGATACAAAAAAAAGAATGTGACAAAGGAATACTATTATGCAGATCAAGCCATGGAATGACAATAGTAGCAAACAAATTTAAAGGAATAAGAGCAGCATCAGTTACAGATGAAGAAACTGCTAAATTTGCCAAATCAGATGATAATGTTAACGTAATAACAATAGGAGGAGACTATATAAAAATAAGTCAAGCAATATGTATAATAAGAACTTGGTTAGCAACAGAATTTAAAGGTGAAAGATATGCAGAAAGATTAGAAATGGTACAAAAAATCGAAGAAAAAAACATGAAATAGGGGGCATATGCTATGTGGGGAGATATAGCAATAGCATTTTTACTAGCTTTTATAGTAACCTTTATGGCTACACCATATACCATAAATCTTGCAAAAAAAATAGGAGCAGTAGATATACCAAAAGATAAAAGAAGAATGCATAAAAAAGAAATGCCAAAGTTTGGGGGACCTGCAGTAATATTAGGCTTTTTAGTATCAGTAATATATTTATTAATAGTAATGAATATTGAAAACTCTATTAATTTATTTGGAGAAGAAGAATATGCCCAAAAATTAGTAGGAATGTTTATAGGAATAGTAATACTATCGATAGTATGTGTTATAGATGATATAAAGACCGTAAAGCCATTAACAAAATTGATAGGACAACTTGTAGCAGCAATTATAGTAGTTGCCTTTGGACTAAGAATAGATAATATATCAATATCACTTTTTACAATGCCAGAAATAAATGAAGTATTTTCAATAATATTAACAATAGGTTGGATAATTGGAGTAACAAATGCAGTAAACTTAATAGATGGTCTTGATGGACTATCATCTGGAATATCAGTTATTTCAGCAATATCCTTACTAATAATTTTTGTATTAAATGGTTCACCACTTGTAGCTATTGTACTAATAACAGCCTTAGCAGGTTCTTTAGTCGGTTTTTTGCCATTTAACTTTGCACCAGCTAAAACCTTTATTGGTGATACAGGCTCTAATTTTATAGGTTTTACCTTATCAATAATATCTATATTAGGAGTAGCAAAAACTTATACAATTGCAGTAATAGTTTTACCTTTAATTGTATTAGGATTACCTATTTTTGATACACTGTGGGCAATTGTAAGAAGAATAATAAAAGGAAAATCAATTAAAGCAATATTTAAAGCAGATAAAGGACACTTACATCATAAAATAGTAAGAAAAGGCTTTAGTCAAAAACAAGCAGTATTAATTTTATATGGAATTAGTGCGACATTTGGGATTTTTGCAGTAATTTTATTAGATAGCGGAATTTGGAAAGCTTTATCTTTTCTATTAATGGTAATTGTAGCCCTAGGCATAGGATATAAGAACTTTTTAGAAGAAAAGTCTGAAATTCAAATGTATGAATGTATTGAATGTAAATATATATATAATCCAAAATATGGAAATCAAAAAGAAGGAATAAAACCTGGAACACCTTTTGAAGACTTACCAGAAGATTGGGAATGTCCAGTATGTGGAGAAGGAAAAGATATGTTTCAGATACATCAATAAAAATATATAATAAAAAATCACTTTAAATAATTTAAAGTGATTTTTAGTATAATAGAAAGTCAGCATGACTTTCTATTATATTAAATAATGTGTACAAAAGTTTATTTCATAAATTTGGCACACGAATAGATTTATTGAAAAATCTTTGATTTTTCAGATTTGTTCTTTTAAATAAATAATAATGTAAGAAATATTGAAAATTACTTATTAGATAAATACTTTATAAAGATTTACTTAAATATAAATTAAAGAAAAAACAAAAAAAGATATATAATAAAATTAAAATTGAAACTCGAAAATTTCACACTATAGACATAAATAATAATTATAATATATAATAACTTTAAAACAACCTATAGGAAGGGAAGTATTAAAAAATGGTAAATAAAACAATATTAATTGTAGATGATGAATTAAGAATGAGAAAATTGCTAAGAGACTTTTTAGCAAAAGAAAACTATAGCATTCTAGAAGCAGAAGATGGAGAAGAAGCCTTAAAAATTTTTCAAGAAAATATAAATGAAATACATCTAATATTATTAGATGTAATGATGCCAAAACTTGATGGATGGTCAGTACTAAGACAAATAAGGCAGACTTCAGAAGTACCAATAATAATGCTAACAGCTAGAGGAGAAGAACAAGATGAATTATTTGGATTTGAATTAGGAGTAGACGAATATATATCAAAACCATTCAGTCCTAAAATACTGGTAGCACGAGTAGAAGCAATACTAAAAAGAACAAATCAAACAAAACATGAAATTACAGAATATGCAGGAATAGAGATAGACAAAGAAGGAAGAACAGTAAAAGTAGAAGGGAAACAAATTGAACTAAGCTTAAGGGAATATGAATTACTTACATATCTAGTTGACAATGAGAATATTGCATTATCAAGAGACAAAATATTAAACAATGTATGGAACTATGACTATTATGGAGATTCTAGAACAATAGATAGTCACATAAAGAAAATCAGGCACAAATTAGGAAAAAAAGGTAAATATATAAAAACTATGAGAGGAATTGGATACAAATTTGAAATAAAATAAAAGGAGAAGCGGAATGCAAAATATAAAGAATACTTTTAAATCTGTAAGAATGAAATTATTTTTAACACTATCATTAGTTATATTAATAATAATTGTTTTTCTTATTCTAGTAAATAATTTTGTATTTGGTCAGTTTTACATTTATAGTAAAACAAAAGCCTTAAAGTCTGTATATGAAACAATAAACGAGTATTATAGTTATTCAAGTCAAGAAGAAATAGAAATAGACTTAGAAAAAATGGCTATACAAAATAACTTTGATATATTAATAAAAAATGATCAAAATGTTAACATATATACATCGAATAAAAACTTTTTTTCAACCTTAGGACAAATGAATGAAATGACAAGTAGATTTAACAATAATATAGGAGAAATTGTTGAAAAAAACTCAAGTTTTACAATAAAAAAGTTAAAAGACAATAAAAATGGAATAAGCTATATTTTATTATCATCGACTTTGGATAATGGATACTTATTATACATTAGAATTCCATTAAATTCGATACAAGAAAGTGTAAAAATCTCTAACAATTTTTTATATTTAATGGCAGGTTTTACAATATTAATTGCAGCCATTATTGTATCCTATGTAACAAGAAAGTTTACAGATCCAATCTTAGAGCTTAATGATATAGCAAAAAAAATGTCAAAACTAGATTTTAGTCACAAATATAAAGTAACAAAAGTAGAAGACGAAATAAATAATTTAGGCAAAAGTATAAATGTAATGTCAGAAAAACTAGAAAAAACTATAAAACAATTAAGAAGTACAAACACTGAACTAGAAAAAGATATTGAAGAAAAATCAAAATTAGATGAAATGAGAAAAAGTTTTATTTCAGATGTATCACATGAATTAAAAACTCCAATTGCTTTAATACAAGGTTATAGTGAAGGTTTATTAGAAAATGTAAATAACAATGAAGAGAGTAGAAAATTTTATGCAGAAGTTATTTTAGATGAGACAAATAAAATGGATAAACTTGTAAAACAATTATTAGAATTAATGAAATTAGAATATGGAAAAAGAGAATTTAATGATAAGCAGTTTAATATTGTAGACTTAGAAAAAGAAGTAGTTAGAAAATCTAAAGTTATGTTAGAAGAAAAAAAGATTGAAGTAATATTTAATACTTTAGATGAAATTAATATTATAGCAGATGATTTTTATATTGAACAAGTTATTAGCAATTATATAACAAATGCGATTAAACACGTTAAAGAAGTCGAAGGGAAAAAATTTATAGAAATTAAAAATGAAGTCAATATTGAAAAAAATACTGTTCGTATTGGAGTATTTAATTCAGGAGATAATATTCCAGAAGAAAATCTTGATAGAATATGGAAACGATTTTATAAAATTGATGAATCTAGAAATAGGCAAGATGGTGGAACTGGTATAGGTTTATCTCTAGTAAAGGCAATTATGGAAAATTATAAAAAGGAATATGGTGTTATTAATAAAGAGAATGGTGTTGAGTTTTATTTTGAATTGGAATTAAGTGTTTAATTCATTAAAATTGAGATTAAAAAAACTTTTCTTTAATAGATATAAAATATAAATAATAGAGTAAAAAATTAATTTTTAGAATTATTTTTTACTCTAAATTACTTCAAAATAAAAAAGAAATAGATTGAAAATAATGGTCTTAAAACTTTCAGAAATTTTAAATACACTAAGAGAATTTAAAATTTTGTCGAATTTTGCGATGAAAAACTCTTTACAAATATAAAAAAAAGTATTATGATAAATCAAGAAATTAATTTCTTACTTTCAATTATTTTATTCTTTTAAATTTTTTCGAAAAAATAAACTCATATATATTTAATAACAAATAAAAGGAGATGATAAAGGCATATTTAAATTTTCTAATATTTATATAAACCTAATTAGTTTCATAATATCAATAATAATATTTTTTATATCAAATCAAATTGAGTCAAATTTTAACTTTATAAATCAAAAATCAAATTTTAAAGCCAGTTTCTCTGTAAATAATATAGAAGAAAATGCACAAACAAATAAAAATAACTTTATTCAAAAATCCAATTTAGAAAATAAAATAAAAAAAGAAGATACTAAAGAAGATTGGTATATTGAAATTCCAAGTATAAATTTAAAAGCAAATATATTTGAAGGAACAACAAAAGAAGTAATGAATAAATACATAGGACATTTTGAAGAAACTCAAAAAACAAATGGAAATATAGGACTAGCAGCTCATAATAGAGGTTATGAAAATAATTATTTTTCTGATCTAAAAAAACTAAAGGAGGGAGATAAAATTATATATAAGTATAAAGACTTTACAAAAGAATATGAGGTAACAAAGCACTATATTATAAAAAACACCGATTGGACCCCTTTAGAAGGTACAGAAAATAATAGAATAACACTTATCACATGTGTTGAAAATCAAAAAGAATACAGAAGATGCATACAAGGAGAAGAAATAAAAAAATAGAGAGGAGACAAAAAATATTGATAAAAAATAAAATAAAAAAAATATTAGTAATACTTATAATACTATTATTAAATGGTTTGACCCTAGTTAATTCAGTAAATGCGAGTAATCAAAGTTTATATATACATGCTACAGGAGATTGTGGAGAATTATTAACCTATAAAGGAATAGTAGTTAAAGCAAACTATGTAGGATATACAAAAGATGGAGTTAGTTATCCAGCATATTGCATGGATAAAACAAAAGTAGGAGCTGACGATAAAGGATATAATGTATCAGTAAAAGACTCAATTAAAGATGTAGCCTTATGGAGAATAATAATAAATGGATATCCATATAAATCAACGAAAGAACTTGGAGCTGCAAACAAAGAAGAAGCTTTTGTTGCAACAAAACAAGCAATATATTGTTATATACATGGAAATAACATATCAGATTATGCACCTATAGGAACTGCTGGACAAAGAACCTTAAAGGCTATGAAAAAAATATTAGAAGATGCTAAAAATTCAAAAGAAACTAAAATATCAAGCACAATTAAGATAGATAAAAATTACGAAAAATGGAAACAAGATAAAATAAACAAAAACTATTTATCAAAAACCTATGTAGTATCAGCAGGAGCAAATATAAAAAATTACAAAATCACTTTAAGTAGAGAAAAAGGAAAAGATCTTGGAGGATTAAAATTAACAAATGAAAAGAATGAAGAAAATACAGAATTTGCACCAAACGAAAAATTTAAAATAATGATACCTATAAAAAGTATAAAAGAAGCGGGAAAATTTGATTTAAAAGTTGAAGCACAAATTGCAACAAAACCAATATTATATGGAACAGCACCAAACAGTGGGCTGCAAGATTATGCATTAACAGCTGCAGCGTATGAAGATGGTAACGGAAATATTCAAGATGAATATCCAAAAAATGAAACAGAAATTACCATAATAAAAGTTGATGCAGATACAAAAGCAAAAATGAAAGATGTAGAATTCGAATTAATAGATTCAAATAAAAATACAGTATACAGCGATTTAAGAACAAACGAAAGTGGAAAAATACAAATAAAGAATTTAATTCCAGGAACTTACTATTTAAGAGAAACTAATACAAAAGATGGATATTTAAAATATGATGAATTAATTAAAATTGAAGTAAAATTAAATGAAAAGGTTACTGTTACTGTAAATAATAAAAAAGAGGATAAACCAATAATAGAAACAAGTAAAAAAGAAATAGAAGTAGATCAAGATATTGTTAAAGAAATAGAAGTAAAACAAGATAGTATAAAAAAGGAATACCAAAATACAATTAAGAAAACAAAACAAACTCAAAATCAAACTCAGGTTATGAAAGAAAATATAAGACAAGTTAAAACACTACCAGTAACAGGTATGTAATAAAAACAGTAATAGGAGAAAAAAAGTCATATTATTATAAATTATAGCAATAAAAATCTTTGAAAATACGTTAGTAAATTCAAAGATTTTTTAGGTATTTTATATAATGGAAAGTCATGCTGACTTTCCATTATATAAAATACTTTGTACACAAATTTATTAAATAAATTCAACAAAAAAATACCATAATTTAATAAAAAAAATTTATTGAAAAAAAAATAAAAAACATATATAATGAGAACAATATAAAAAAAGAAAAAAGGAGAAAAAATTTAATGTTTATACAATTACTAATATTGTTAATATTAATATTATTAAATGCATTTTTTGCAGCAAGTGAAATAGCCTTTATAACATTAAATGATGCCAAAATAGAAAAACAAGCAAAAGAAGGAAACAAAAAAGCTATACAAATAGAAAAAATGTTAAAATCACCAAGTAAATTTTTAGCAACAATACAAATAGGAATAACCTTAGCAGGCTTTTTATCAAGTGCCTTTGCATCAGAAGCCTTTGCAGAAAAATTAGCACCAATTTTATACAATATAATACCATATTTAAGTCTATCAGTTTGGAAAAGCATATCAATAATAATAATAACAATAATATTATCTTTCTTTACCTTAGTATTTGGAGAACTTGTACCAAAAAGACTAGCTATGAAAAATTATGAGAAAATAGCCTTTAGTACAATAGGAATAATAAGGGGATTATCAATAATAACAGCACCTTTTGTAAAATTCTTAACAATTGCAACTAATGGGGTTTCAAAGTTATTTGGAGTAGGAGAAAATGAAGAAGATACAGTTACAGAAGAAGAAATAAAAATGTTAATAGACCAAGGTGAAGAAAAAGGAACAATAAAAGAAGAAGAAAAAGAATTAATAAATAATGTATTTGAATTTAACGATATAACAGTGTCAGAAATAATGACACATAGAAAAGATATTTTTGCAGTTGATATAAATATAAGTCTAGAAGAATTAATTGAAGAATTGTCAGAGGAAGAATATAGATATAGTAGAATACCAGTATATGATGAAACAATAGATGAAATAAAAGGAATTTTATATATAAAAGATGTTCTAAAAAATATAAACAAAAAAACGTTTAAAGTAAAAAATGTCATGAAAGAAGCATATTTTGTTTCTCAAAATAGACTAATAAACGAAGTATTTAAAGAATTACAAAAAAATAAAATACAAATGGCAATTATAATAGATGAATATGGTGGAACTGCAGGAATAGTAACAATGGAGGACATATTAGAAGAACTAGTAGGAGATATATTTGACGAATATGATGAAGAAGAAAAAGAATTTGAGCAAATAGATAGCAACACATATTTATTAAGTGGAAGTATGACAATAAATGATGTAAATAAATTGCTAAATGTAGAGATTCCAGAAGGAGATTATGATACAATATCTGGATATTTATTAGAAAAATTAGGAAGAATACCAGAAGATGAAGAAACTCCAATTATAGAAACAGAAGCAGTAACTTATAAAATAGAAGAATATGAAGATAAAAGAATACTAAAAATCAAAGCATGTAAAAATAATAAAAAAGAAGATGTAGAAGAAAAAGGAGAATAAATAATATGAAAAAAGCATTTAGGATTCGTATAATAATTATAACATTTTTAGTAGTAGGTATTATAGCTTTAGGAGTAATCTATAAAATAAAAGAAAGTAAGAAAAACTATGAAATAGAACAAGTAAAAGAATATAATTACTTTTTATTAAAGCAAAGTAACTCTTTTGGAGTAATAGATAAAAAAGGAAATATAATAATCGAATCAAAATATGATGAAATAAAAATACCAAATCCTGAAAAAGCAATATTTATATGTACAAAAGATGGAGAAATAAAAGTACTAAATGAGAAAAAAGAAGAAACTTTAACACAATTTGAGAAGGTAGATGCTATCAAACTAAAAAATGTATCAGGAGATTTAGTATACGAAAAAAGTGTATTAAAATATCAAGAAAAAGAAAAATATGGATTAATAAATTTTGAAGGAAAGAAAATTACAAATGCAATATATGATGAAATAGAAAATTTGCCTTATAAAGAAGGTGAATTACTTATAAAGAAAAATGGTAAAACAGGGATTATAAATATAAAAGGTGGAAAAATAATTGATTGTGAATATGATCAAATACAAATAGATAAATACTATAGTGAAGGAAACAAATACAAAAATGCTGGCTATATAATAATAAATAAAACAGAAGAAGGCTATAGATATGGTTATATAAGCTATAAGGGAGAACTAATTGAAGAAGTACAATATAATGAATTGTCAAGAATAACAGAAATAGAAGATATAGAGAATGAATATTTAATAGTTGCTCAAAATGGGCAATATGGAATCAAAAAAAGTGGAAAAAAGATTTTAGAAAGTGAATATCAATCAATTAATTTTGATGAAAAAAACAAAGTATATGTAATTGAAAAAAGTAAAAAATATGGAATTTCAGATATAAATGGTAGAATAATAGTTCCTTTAGAATATAATCAAATTGATATAAATGGAATATATATATATGCAGAAAATGAACAAGGAATTACAGTATATAATAAAGATGGTAATCAAGTAAATATAGACACAAATATTGCAATAATAGATACAGAAAATGAAAATTATAAAATAAAAATAAATAGTACAGAAACAACAAAATATGGAGTTATAGGAAAAGACGGAAAAAAACTAGTTGATGAAAAATATAATTATATAGAATATTTATATGATAATTATTTTATAGTGAGTAAGGAAAATTCTAAATTAGGAATTATAGATGATAAAGACACAGAAAAGATAGAAGTAATATATGACTCAATCCAAAAAATACAAAACACAAAACTTATACAAACATCAATCTCACAAACAAATACAATACAGCTTTTTTCAAAAGAAATGAAAAAAATATGTGATATGAAAGATGCAATTGTTGATGTATATGACAATTATATTGAAATATATAATGATAAAGAAATAAAGTATTTTGATAAAGAAGGAAAAGAACTAAGAAATATAGAAGTATATCCTAATAACACAAGGTATGTAAAAAAAGAAAATGGAAAATATGGGTTTGTAGATAAAAATAATAAATTGGTAGTTGATTACAAATATGATTATGCTACAGAGTTTAATGAATATGGCTTTGCATCTATCAATAAAGATGGAAAGTGGGGAGCTATAGATGAAGAAGGAAAAGAATTAATTGCTCCAAGTTATCAATTTAATGGTAATTTTATACCTTTCTTTATTGGAGAATTCTATAAAATAACGTATGGCTTTGGAGAAGTATATTTTACAGATAATAAATGAGTTTGGTGACGGAGGAAGATGATTTTTTCCTCCGTCACCAAACTTATTTTCCTCTGTCTTAAAGTTAGCAAAATTCACATTTTTTGATTAAGAACATATAAAGAAGTAAATACTATTAATAAAAAAAGGAGGGTGTAAAAGTTGAAACTTGGAATAGCATTATCTGGAGGAGGAATAAGAGGAATAGCACATGCTGGAGCATTAAAAGCATTAGAGGATAATGGAATAAAAGCAGACATAATTGGAGGAACAAGTTCTGGATCAATAATAGCATCCTTATATGCAATGGGATATTCGCCATATTATATATACATATTATTTAAGAGATATGCTAAGGAAATTGCTGAAATAGAATCAGCACCTATAATATCAGGAATAAGTAACTTTATGTTTAATAAAAAAATAGCAATGAATGGCTTTAAAACAGGAAATAACATAGAAAAGTCCTACAATAATTTAGCAATAAAAAAAGGTATTAGAAAGATAAAAGACATAAAAATGCCCTTAGTTATTCCAACTGTAGATATAGTAGACTCCAATAAATATGTATTTACAAATAAAATACCATCAAATTGCGAAGACGAAAAATACTATATATCTGATATATCAATAGGAAAAGCAGTTAGAGCTAGTAGCAGTTTTCCATGTGTATTTTGTCCATGTGATTTTAAAGGACATAAATTTTTAGATGGAGGAGTATTAGATAATATTCCTGTAGAAGAAGTAAGAAAACAGGGAGCAGATAAAGTTATAGCAATCAATTTTAAAGCAGATGATATAAATGATGAAAGCAATTTAATGGATATAATAATGAGAACAATAGACATAATGGGAAATAAGATTTCAGAAGAAGGACTTCAAACAAGTGATTTTACATTAACAATAAAAACAGATAAAACTGGTCTTTTGGAAGTGGATAAACTTGATGATTGTTATAAATATGGATATAAAGCTATGGTAAACAATTTAGAAGAAGTAAAAAAAATACTTTATAATTAAACAAAAAATATGGTATAATCAAATAGTGTTTTCCATGAAACTTTAAAAACTTATAAAAGTTGGTAAATTTATGAAAAACAAGATAAATACCATATTTTAGGTGAGAGTATGTTTATAATAGAAGACGAATTAAAGAAATTGCCAGATAAACCTGGAGTATATATAATGCGAGATAAAGAAGACAATATAATTTATGTTGGAAAAGCAATTTCGCTAAAAAATAGAGTAAGGCAATATTTCAGAAAAAATAACAAAACTGCTAGAATAGAGAAAATGGTAAGTTTAATTGACCATTTTGAATATATAGTTGTCGATAATGAAGCAGAAGCATTAATTTTAGAGTGTAATTTAATTAAGAAGAATAGGCCTAAATTTAATGTTTTATTAAAAGATGATAAAACCTATCCATATATAAAAGTTGATCTAAAATCAAACTTTCCAGGTGTGTATATAACTAGGAGACTATTAAATGATGGATCAAAATATTTTGGACCCTATGCAAATCCAGGAAGTGCTAAAGAAATGCTTGATTTCATAAAACAAAAATATAAAATTCATCAATGCAAAACTCTAAAAGAAAGAGCAAGACCATGCTTAAATTATCATATAAATAGATGTTTAGCACCATGTATGGGTTATGTAAAAAGAGAAGAATATATGGAACAGATAAATGAAATTATAGATTTACTTGAAGGAAAAACAGACAAAATATTAAAAGAATTAGAATTGCAAATGCAAGAAGAAGCTAAAAAGATGAACTTTGAAAAGGCAGCAGAATTGCGTGATAGAATGCAAGCAATAGATAGAGTATCAACAAAGCAGAAAGTATCAAATATCTCAGAAAATAGTATAGATGTAGTAGGAATAGCAAAATCTGAGCTTCAAGTATGTATAGAAATATTTTTTGTACGTGGCAGTAAAATGATAGGGAGAGAACATTATTTTTATAGTGATTTAAAAGATATGATAGACAAAGAGATATTATCTGGATTTATAAAACAATATTATTTGGACAATCCTAATATTCCTAACAAAATTATGATAAGAGAAGAAATAGATGATAAAGATGCAATTGAGCAATGGTTATCCACAACTTTAGGAAGAAAAGTGGAAATAAAAAGTCCAAAAAAAGGCGAAAAATTACGTTTTGTGGAAATGGCAGAATTAAATAGTAAAGTAACCTTAGAAAATAGAGAAAAAGACAAAAGCGAAGTTTTATTAGAATTAAAAGAAGTATTAAAATTAGATAATATGCCAAGAAAAATTGAAACTTATGACATTTCTAATTTATCTGGAGAAAATATGGTTGCAGCAATGTGTGTAATGCAAGATGGTGTAATAAAAAAGAATTTATCAAGAAGATTTAAAATTAAAACAGTATTTGACCAAGATGACCCAAGATGTATGGAAGAGGTTATTACAAGAAGACTTAAACATTCTATTGAAAATCCAAATGGTGGTTTTGGCAAATTGCCAGATGCAATTTTTGCAGATGGAGGAATAACTCAAATTAGAGCAACCAAAAAAGCAATTGAAAAATACAATTTATCTATACCAGTGTTTGGAATGGTAAAAAATGATAAACACCAAACTAGAGCTTTAATGAATGAAAATAGAAAGGAGCTTGAAATATCTGAAACTTTAATGAATTTAATCACAAGATTTCAAGATACTGTACATGATACTGCTATAAATTATCATAGAAAAGTAAGAGATAAACAAATAACAAAATCACAACTAGATGAGATAAATGGTATAGGTAAGGTAAAAAAACAAGCTTTATTAAAAGAATTCGGTAGTTTAGAACAAATTAAACATGCTAGTGTTGATGATTTAGTAAGGGTTAAGGGCATTACAAAAGAGCTTGCAAATAAATTGCTAGAAATATTTAATTCATAAATTATAAATAAAACCATAGTTATAATATATATCTATGGTTTTATTTATTCCAGAAGCCTATCTAAAAAATTAAAAAGTTTAATTTATTCTAATTTGAATTAGTAATCAATATTGTTATAAAACATCTATTATTTATACAAATTAAAAAATAATCTAAAAAATTATATATTAAATTATATAATAATATCTGAAAGCGTGATAAAAGTGCATAAAGTAACAAAATTCTGGAATGTATGAAAAGAGAAAAAATATTAATGTAATATATAGAAAAATTTTATAAAATTTGGAATAAATTTTGATTTTTTGAATATACATATATAAATAATAAATAAGGGGGATTATATGAATTATACAAAAGATGTCTTTTTTAAGATTAACTACAATACTTCTCAAGATTTAATTAAAGTCGAACATAATAGTTGGACAAGCAAGATATTGAGAAAAATAAAACAGAATAAAATATTAGTATTAACTACTATTGCAGTAGCAATTTTTTCAACTATAAATGTTATTATGATTTGTAGTTTTATAAAGGTATTACAAGATATTTACTTTATGGTAATTAGCTAAAAAGCTTTCAAGTTTATCTATATAAACAACAATAAAAAGAATTTCTTATTAATATTAATTTTTATTTGATTGCAAAATAATTCTTGGAAATAGAATAGAAATATGGTAAAATAAATACTATCTAGAAAAGGATGGTATTTTTTTATGGAACTACAAAAACAAATGGAGAAAATTAATTGGTTAGAAGAAAAATATAGAAAAAACAATTACAATCGGGGAACAAGCTATAGGAAAAAATTATAAAATAATTAAGGGAAGTAAACTAATAATCTTATCTGCACCACATGCTGTAAAACAATATAGAAAAGGAAATATAAAAAGTCAAGATACTCTAACAGGAGCAATTGTAGAATACCTATGTAATAAAACATCAGCAAATGGAATTATAAGAGAATGGAATAGTAACGATGATCCGAATTATTACAATAGTGATATATCTTTACAATATAAAAAAGCTATATTAGAAGTTATAAAAAGTAAGAAAATTAAATATTTAATAGATGTACATGGGTGTAAAGATACCTATGGATATGATATAGAAATAGGAACTAACAAGGGAGAAAATATAAATTTTAATAAAGAACTATTAGAGCAATTAAAAGTAGAATTTTCAAAAATTGGAAAAGTGGCAATTGACGAGAGGTTCAAAGCAGCTGGAAGTGCAACAGTTAGTAACTACATTAATAAAAATATTGGAATACCATGTATTCAGATAGAAATAGCAAGTAATTTAAGAAAAGAAGAACGAATAATGGAATTAATAAAAGCCTTTGAAGATGTTATATTAAAATTAAACAATTTGATAATAGGAGAGTAAATAGATAATGAAAATTGCAGATGAATGGAAAGAATATAAACTTTTAGATATGGCAGATGGACAGAAATTAGAAAGATGGGGAAAGGTAGTTTTATCAAGACCAGATCCACAAATTGTATGGAAGGATAAAAGTTTTCCAAAAAAATGGAACGAGATAAATGCAACATATCATAGAAGTAAAACAGGTGGAGGTTCATGGGAATTTAATAAAAAAATACCAGATAGTTGGCAAATACATTATAAAAATCTTACCTTCAATATAAAGCCAATGGGATTTAAACATACTGGGCTATTTCCAGAGCAAGCTATTAATTGGGATTGGATGATTAATAAAATATCATCAGCAAAAAAAGAAATAAAAGTATTAAATTTATTTGCCTATACTGGTGGGGCAACAGTTGCTTGTTTATCAGCAGGAGCTTCAGTATGTCATGTAGATAGTTCAAAAGGAATGACAACTTGGGCGAAAGAAAACGTTGAAGCTTCAGGATTACAAGGAGCACAAGTTAGATTTATTGTAGATGATGTTGTTAAGTTTGTTAATAGAGAAATAAGACGAGGAAATAAATATGATGCAATTATTATGGATCCTCCATCTTATGGTAGAGGAGCTAAAGGAGAGGTTTGGCAATTTGAAAATAATATTTATGACTTGGTAGAACTTTGTACAAAAGTATTATCTAAGAATCCATTATTTTTTTTAATAAATTCATATACTACAGGAATTTCTAATATTGTATTAAGGAATATTTTGGATTTAACAGTAGGTAAATCCTTTGGCGGAAAACTAGAGTCAGGAGAGATAGGGCTTCCAATGGAAGATTTTAAATTAATTTTGCCTTGTGGAATTTATGGACGTTGGGAAAGCAAATAATAATAGGATGAGGTTATTAATTTATAAAACAAGGAGAAATAAATGAAAGCTTTAAAAATAATATATGAAGATAATCATATAATAGTAGTTGAAAAGATACCCAATATTGCTTCACAAGCAGATAAAACAGGTGATATAGATATGTTATCACTAATAAAACAATATCTTAAAGAAAAATATAATAAACCAGGAAAAGTATATTTAGGACTAGTACATAGGTTAGATAGACCAGTTGGTGGAGTAATGGTATTTGCCAAAACTTCAAAGGCTGCTTCAAGACTAAGTGAACAAGTAAGAGAAAAGAGTTTGAAGAAGACATATTTAGCAGTAGTAGATGGAAAGATAGATAATAAGAAGCGGAAGATTAGAAGATTACTTATATAAAGATGAAAGAAATAATATTAGTAAAGTTGTAAGTAAAGCTAAAAAAAATGCTAAACTAGCTAAACTTGAATATGAGGTTCTAAAATATAATGAAATAAAAAATCTAAGTTTAGTGAAAGTAAATTTACATACTGGAAGACATCATCAAATAAGAGTGCAACTTTCAAATTTTGGACATAGTATATTTGGAGACCAAAAATATGGTAAAAGAGGAAAGGGAAAGCAAATTGCTTTATGGGCATATAAGCTTACAATTCAGCATCCAATAACTAAAGATGAAATGTGTTTTGAAGATTTACCAGAGCCAATAGGAACTTGGTGTATTTTAAAATAGAAAAGAATAAAAAGTAGGAATTGATATATTACTTTCTACTCTTTTTTATATATTTTAATTTACAGTTATCAATATTTGACTATAGAGAAATAGAAAATTTAGGAGATTTAGAAGAGAAGAAAATAAATTATAAAATTGTTATATTTTTTCTGATAAAGGAGTATAATATTATCTGAGAAAGATTT
>CAMXQV010000027.1 GCA_947245515.1 uncultured Clostridium sp.
TTTCCGTTAATGTTTAGAAATTTTTGGGACATTTTCAAAAATTATTGACAGTAATATAATTAATTTTTTATAAATATTTATTTAAGTAACATTAATTCTTTATAATATCAGGTATTTAAAATATAAAAAATTATATACTTTATTTAAATTAGTTTATAAATAAAATATTATAAAAACTAATTACTAAATATAAATTCTTTTGTAATACAAAAAAGAATATACTTAATATTAAGATATATATTCCTTTTTATTATTACTTTTATTCACATTAAACAAGTTGTAATATAGCAACTTCTGCTCCGTCTCCTCTACGTGGACCAGCTTTAACAATACGAGTAAATCCACCTACATTTTTACCAGCATATTTTGGAGCTATTTCATTAAATAATTTTGATGGTAAGTCAATATTATTTCCTTCGCTATCTTTAACTTTGTTTAATTTTCTCATCATTTTTCTTCTAGCATTTAATCTAGTTGGCATATCTTTTTGTCTTTGTTCTGTAGTTTCTTCTTTTACTACTTTTAAGTATTCTTTACCATTTTTACTTTTTACTAATTCTGTTTCTTTATTTCCTTTTGCGTCTAATTTTGCTTTTATTACTTTAACATCTACCATTTCGAAGTTATCTTTTTCTTTTATAGCAAGTGATATTAAGCTATCTGCAATTGCTTTAACTTCTTTTGCTCTGGCACAAGTAGTTTCTATTTTTCCATGCATAATTAAGTCAGTTGTTAAATTTTTTAGCATTGCCATTCTTATATCTGTTGTTTTTCCTAATTTTCTATTAGTAGCCAATTTTTTCACCTTCCTTTATAATGTCAGGCATAATCCTTAATATTTTTCTGGATATTTTGTCTCCATTTTTTATATTAGTTTTTTGCCCTTATATTTATTTTTTGTTTTTATTCTTCTTCTCTTGCAAAATCTAATCCTAATGAATGTAATTTTGCTGTTACTTCGTCAAATGACTTTTTACCTAAATTTCTTACTTTTAGCATATCTGTTTCAGATTTACTTGTTAAATCTTCAACTGTAGATATTCCAGCTCTTTTTAAACAGTTGAAAGATCTTACAGATAATTCTAGTTCTTCTATTGACATTTCAAGAACTTTTTCTTTTTTATCTTCTTCTTTTTCTATCATTACTTGTGTATTTTTTGTAGCTTCTGATAAGTCAATAAATAGTTCTAAATGCCCTGTCATAACTTTTGCTGCTAAGCTTAAAGCTTCATGTGCTTTTAAGCTTCCATCTGTCCACACTTCTATTATTAGTTTATCATAATCAACCATTTGACCAACTCTAGTGTTTTCTACTTGGTAATTTACTTTTTTGACAGGTGTATAAATAGAGTCTATTGGTAATACTGATATGTCTTGATTTGGCTTTTTATTTTTTTCAGCTGAGTTGTATCCTCTACCTTTATCAGCAGTCATTTCAATTTTTAAACTTCCACCTTTTGAAACTGTGGCAATATGTAAGTCTGGATTTAATACTTCTATTGTTCCATCTGTTATGATATCTTCTGCTTTAACTTCTCCCTCTCCTTTGAAGTCTATTCTAAGTATTTTTTCTTCGTTATCACTAGTTTTTAATCTGACATTTTTTAAATTTACTATTATTTCTGGTACATCTTCCACTACATTAGGTATTGTTGAAAATTCATGTAATACACCATCTATTTTTGCACTTGTTATTGCACATCCAGGAAGTGATGAAAGTAAGATTCTCCTTAATGAGTTTCCTATTGTTACACCATAACCTCTTTCTAATGGTTCACATACAAATTTTGCATAATTATTTATATCGTCAACCTCTAGACATTCAATATTTGGCTTTTCAAATTCTATCATTTTTACCTCCTAATATTTTGAGAATAAATCTCTTTAAAAACTTTGCAGGTTTTTAAGTAAAATGTGTTTAAAGTTTTTATTAAACCTTTTATTATTACTTTTACTTTAGTTATTATTTTGAGTAAAGCTCTACTATTAAATGCTCTTCAATTGCAATATCTATATCTTCTCTAGATGCTAATCTAATTACTTTACCACTTAACTTTTCTGTGTCTCTTTCTAGCCATGCTGGAACTGGTCTTTTTGAAGATTCTTCTGCATTTATTTTTATTGTACCATTATCTTTTTTGCTTTCTCTTACTGATATTACATCTCCTGGTTTAACTATATATGAAGGTATATTTACTTTTTTACCATTTACTTCGAATTGTGCATGATTTACAAATTGTCTTGCTTGTGCTCTTGAAGTTCCATACCCTAATCTATATACAACATTATCTAGTCTGCTTTCTAATAATTGTAATAAGTTTTCACCTGTTACACCTTTTTTATTTGAAGCCATTTCGAAATATTTTCTAAATTGTTTTTCTCCAACTCCATAATATGCTTTTGTTTTTTGTTTTTCTCTTAACTGTGTTCCGTATTCAGAAAGTTTTGCTCTTTTTTGTCCATGGTCTCCTGGTGCATAGTTTCTTCTTGATATACTACATTTATCTGAAAAACATCTTTCACCTTTTAAGAACAATTTTTGTCCTTCTCTACGGCATCTACGACATTGTTCGTCTTTATATCTTGCCATTTTATAACTCCTTTCTTTTTCTAATAGCTTTCTTTATTTCTAGAATTTTTTTAATTTTTCCTTTATTATCTGCTTTATGTTTTCACCTATACTCTTCTTCTTTTTGGTGGTCTACATCCATTATGTGGTATTGGTGTTACATCTTTTATTGCACTTATTTCAAGACCAGCTGTTTGTAGTGATCTTATTGCTGCTTCTCTTCCTGAACCTGGTCCTTTAACAAATACTTCTACAGATTTTAAACCATGTTCCATTGCTGCTTTTGCAGCTGTTTCAGCAACTTGACCTGCTGCATATGGTGTGCTTTTTCTAGAACCTTTGAAACCTAATTCCCCAGCACTTCCCCATGATATTGTATTTCCTTGTGTATCTGTTATTGTAACTATTGTATTATTAAAACTAGAATGAATATGAGCTGAACCTTTTTCAATGTTTTTTCTATTTCTTCTAGCTACTTTTTTAGTTGCTACACTTTTAGCCATTTTGCATAATTCCTCCTTATTCAAAATTTAATTCTAAACTAAAATTCACTTTTATAAATCTTTTAATTTCTTAATTGTGTATTTTTTTAATTAATTAAAATTAGTATATTGTGCATTTTTAAAATTTATTTTAAGATGAAGACATGCTCTTTGTACATCAAAGTTTGAAATAAATAATAAAAATGTGCAAGATGTTGATTTTAATTAATTTAGGATTTATTTTTTGCTTTTACTAACTAATTTTCTAGGACCTTTTCTAGTTCTAGCATTAGTTTTTGTTCTTTGACCTCTAACTGGTAGTCCTCTTCTATGTCTTAAACCTCTATAACATCCGATTTCTGTAAGTCTTTTAATGTTTAAAGCAACTTCTCTTCTTAGGTCTCCTTCAACTGTATAAGTTTCATCAATTACTTTTCTAATATCATTTACTTGATCATCTGTTAAGTCTTTTACTCTAGTGTCTGGATTAATACCAGCTTTTTCAAGAATTTTTTTAGAACTTGCTACTCCTATTCCATAAATATATGTAAGTCCTATTTCTACTCTTTTTTCTTTAGGTAAATCTACTCCCGCTATACGAGCCATATTTTTTTGCACCTCCACAATAATTCTTTTTTATTTATTTGTTTGTCCTAAAATCTGTTAAAGGTGAAATGCATCAATTTAATGTAGCTCCATACATTTTATTGATCTTTAACAACTTTAAAACATATATATAAACACAAATTGATATGTATATATTATAAAATATACACAGCCGCTACCAAATTTGTGTTGTTAACTAATTAAGGATTACCCTTGTCTTTGCTTATGTTTTGGGTTTTCACAGATTACTCTTATTTTACCCTTTCTTTTTATTATTTTGCATTTGTCACATATCTTTTTTACTGATGCTCTTACTTTCATTTTCTACACCTCCTTGGCTAATTACAGTGGCTGTTGTTTATTAGCCTTTCTGTTTATATATGGGTTAATTTTTTGCTTTTATTTATTTTGCTCTCCATGTGATTCTACCTCTTGTTAAATCATATGGTGAAAGTTCTACTTTTACTTTATCTCCTGGTAAGATTTTGATGTAGTTCATTCTTAGTTTTCCTGAAATATGAGCTAATATTTGATGTCCATTTTCAAGTTCTACTTTAAAGTTTGTATTTGGTAAGGTTTCTACAACTGTACCTTCTACTTCGATAACATCCTCTTTTGCCAATTTTTTTACCTCCTAGTTTAAGAGTTTTATTATCCATTTTTTTCCTTAAATAAATAATAACTATTGTATTATATACTATTTTTAAAGTATTGTCAATATTTCTGGTTCTTTTTCTGTAATTAATATTGTATTTTCATAATGTGCTGACAAACTTCCATCTTCTGTTACTATTGTCCATCCATCTTCTAGTTCTAAAATATTTGGTTTTCCTTGTATTACCATTGGTTCTATTGCTAAGGTCATTCCTGGTTCTATTCTAATTCCTCTTCCAGCTTTTCCATAGTTTGGTATACCTGGATCTTCATGCATTTGTTTTCCAATTCCATGTCCTTGAAATTCTCTTAATACACTGTATCCTTGTGCTTTTACATATTCACCAATAGCATGGCTGATGTCTCCTATTCTATATCCAGGTTTTGCAAATTTTATCCCTTCAAAAAAAGCCTGTTTTGTAACTTCTACTAATCTTTCTGCATCTTTAGATACCTTTCCTATCATAAAGGTTCTTGCTGCATCTCCATTATATCCATTTTTTAAGGCTACTGTATCTATACTTACAATATCTCCTTCTTTTATTATTTTATCTTTTGATGGAACTCCATGAATTATTTCATCATTTATAGATATACATATTGATGCGGGATATGGTGGTATTCCTTTAATCCCTGGATTATATCCTTTTTCTGCTGGTATGGCTCCTAATTTTTTTATAACCTTTTCTGCAATATTGTCAACTTCTAGAGTTGTCATTCCTGGTTTAATTTTATTCTCGATTTCTTGATACATTAATGCTACAACTTTACATGCCTCTCGCATGTATTCTATCTCTTTTTTTGATTTTATTGTTACCAACTTCTTCATCTCCTTATGATGATAACTTTATTATTTTTTTAGTTTTCCTGCTAATTCTATTGCTATATCTTTTCCTAATCTATTTATTTTTTCACTTACTTCTTCTGTATTTAAAATTCCTTTTTGTTCGTAATAATTTATTAATGGGCTTGTTTGCTCAAAATAAGTTTTTAGTCTTGATTTTATAGTTTCTACATTATCATCTTCTCTTTGAATTAGTTCGTTACCACAAACATCACATATTCCTTCTTGCTTTGATGGTTTTAGTTTTAAATTATATACTGTTTTACAATTTACACATACTCTTCTATTTACTATTCTTTCTATTATTTCTTCTTCTGGAGTTGTTAAATTTATTACAATATTCACTTTTTCGTTTTTTTCTCTTAACATTTTATCTAATTCTTCTGCTTGCTTTACTGTTCTTGGAAATCCATCTAATATAGCACCTTGTTTTGCATCTTCTTCCTTTAATCTATCTTGCACTATTTTTACTGTTACTTCATCTGGAACAAGTTGTCCTTTTGATATATATTTGTTTGCTAATTGCCCTAATTCTGTTTGTTCTTTTATGTGCTTTCTAAATATATCTCCTGTTGATATTTGTGGAATATTAATTTTTTCAGATAAAATACTTGCAACTGTTCCTTTACCAGTTCCTGGTGCTCCTAACATAATAATTATCATATTTTTCCCTCCATTTTCTTTTTTAATTATCTTTTATTAGATAATCTTTATAATATTTATTGATTTACCTTATTTATTAAAAGATAAGTTCTAAACTATCTACTCGCTCCCGAAGAGCTGTAATTATTTATTATTTTCACTACCTCATTCTAAAAATTCTAAAAAAGTTTTTCAAACTTTTTAGAATTTTTGAACGGTTACCCCGGAGTCGTTCAAAAATAAATAATTACAACTCTTCTCGCACTATTAAAGTACTTTATAATCTTAACCTTTAACTAAAAATTAAATGTCAACATCAAAAAGTTAGCATATTTTATCTGAATAAAAAATAAATAACAATAAATATTATAAAAACTATCTAAATTAAGTAAAAAGATAGAATAAAGTCTGCATAAATAAAACAATATACAGACTAAATTCTTATTACCAACAATATTACTCTAAGAATCCCTTATAATGTCTCATTGCTAATTGAGATTCTAATTGTTGTACTGTTTCTAGTGCTACACCTACAACGATTAATATTGATGTTCCTCCAAAAGCAATATTAAGATTTGTAAATCTTAATAGCATTGGTAAAATTGCAATTAATGATAAGAATAAACCACCAAACCATGTCAATTTAGATATAATTGATGATAAGTATTCTGTAGTTGGTTTTCCAGCTCTAATTCCTGGTATAAATCCACCATTTTTCTTTATATTATTAGATACTTCTGCTGGATTAAAAGTTGCATAAGTATAGAAAAATGTAAATCCTATAATTAACAACAAATATACAAGAGCATTAGCTATAGAATATCCTATTCCAACACTTGAACTTGATGTAGCAATAGAAAATTTATATAAACCTGCTAAAAATCCTGTTTGATTTGCTATATCTGATACAAATATTTGGATAATCATAGCTGGAAAAGTCATAAAGGAAGAAGCAAAGATTACTGGCATAACACCTGCCATTGCTAATTTTAATGGTATATGTGTATTTTGTGCACCAACCATCTTTCTTCCTACTACTTTTTTAGAATATTGTACAGGTACTCTTCTTTCAGCTTGTTGTACAAATACAACACCTGCTACTAAAATAAGTGCTCCTATGACAATTCCTATTGCAGTCAATAAACCTGTTGTACTAAAGCCTACTTGTGGTAAAATTATATTCCATAAAGTAGTAATTCCACTTGGTAATCTTGAAATAATACCAATAAAAATTAATAAGGAAATTCCATTTCCAATACCTTTACTTGTAATTTGTTCTCCTAACCACATTAATAAAGCAGTTCCAGCAACTAAACCTGTTACTACTAAAAATCCTGTTAGAAAAGTATTATCTACAAATATTCCAGAAGATTTATAAGATAAGTAAATACCTGTTCCCTCAACTAGAGCTAATACTACAGTTAATAGTTTAGTATATCTATTTATCTTTTTTCTTCCTTCTTCTCCACCTTCTTTAGTTAATCTTTCTAAAGATGGTATTATCATTGCAAGTAATTGAATGACAATTGATGCAGTAATATATGGACTTATTGACATTGCAAATACTGAAAATCTTGAAAAAGCTCCTCCTGATATCATGTCAATTAGTCCAGCTATTCCATTTGTATCTCCCATCGCATCATTTAAGGCTATACTATTTACTCCTGGAACTGTAATATAACATCCAAATCTAAATACAACAATTAATATTAAGGTATAAAATAACTTTTTTCTTACTTCTGGTGTTGATATAGCATTTTTTATTGTTTTAAACATTGATGTCTTCGCAGAAGCTGATGATTGCCCACGAATTGAATTTAAAAATCCTGACACCTAAATCACCTCTGCCTTTCCACCTAAAGCTTCGATTTCTTCTTTTGCTTTTGTTGTGAATCTATTAGCCTTAACGTTTAATTTTTTATCTAATTTTCCTGTAGCTAAAATTACTATTCCGTCATTTACTTTTCCTATTATTCCTTCTTCTAATAGAGTAGCAGCTGTAACTTCAGTTGCATTAGATTTGTTTAACATTGTTAAAGTAACTTCTGTATAAGTCTTTCTGTGTATGTTATTAAATCCTCTTTTTGGTAATCTTCTATATAATGGTGTTTGACCACCTTCAAATCCTCTTCTTACTCCTCCACCTGATCTTGCTTTTTGTCCTTTTTGACCTCTTCCTGATGTTTTTCCATTTCCTGAACCAATTCCACGTCCTACTATGTTTCTTTTTGTTTTCTTAACAGCTGGTTTTAATTCTCCTATTTTCATTATGCCTTGCACCTCCTTTTTCTTTGATAAAAGGGGACTTTTATTTATATGTATATATTGTGTTATCCCCTAAATAGTATTTTTATAAAATATCGTCTACTTTTTTTCCTCTTTTTTTAGCAACTTGCTCAACTGTTTGCATAGATTTTAATCCTTCTATTGTAGCATAAACTACGTTTCTTGGATTATTAGTTCCTATAACTTTTGTTCTTATATCTTTATATCCTGCAAGTTCAAGTACTGGTCTAACACTACCTCCTGCAATAAGTCCTGTACCAACAACTGCTGGTTTTAACATTACTTTAGCACTTCCAAATTTTCCTACATATTCATGTGGTACACTTGTTCCAACTATTGGAACTTCAACTAAGTTCTTTTTAGCTTCTTGGATTGCTTTTTTTATTGCATCTGGTACTTCTGCAGCTTTACCATTTCCTACACCTACATGACCGTTTTCGTCTCCAACTACTACTACAGCACTAAATCTAAAAGTTCTACCACCTTTAACAACTTTAGCAACTCTATTAATAGCTACAACTTTTTCTTTTAATTCATTTTTTTCTTCCATAGGTTTTAGCTTTACCTCCTTATTTCTATATTGTTTACAAAATACATTTTGTGATTTTTAATCCAGTATATAATTGTTTTACTTATAAATTTACTAGAATTTTAATCCACCTTCTCTAGCGGCTTCTGCTAGCTCTTTAACAACTCCATGATAGATGTATCCACCACGGTCAAATACTACATTTTCTATTTTCTTCTCTATAGCTCTTTTTGCAATTAATTGTCCAACTTCTTTTGCTGCAACTTTATTAGCATACTTTGTTTTAATTTCTTTATCCAAAGTAGAAGCTTGAACTAATGTATTTCCAGCAACATCATCAATTATTTGTACATATATATTTGTATTGCTTCTATATATACATAATCTTGGTCTTTCTGCTGTTCCAGATATTTTTCTTCTTACTCTTAAGTGTCTTCTTTCTCTTTCCATTTTTCTATCTGTCTTTTTTACCATTTTTATTACTCCTTTCTAAAAAATTGAGTTTTTATTATCTACAAATTTTATTTACCTGTTTTACCTTCTTTACGTCTAATAACTTCATCAGCATATTTAATTCCTTTACCTCTATATACTTCAGGTGGTCTCTTAGTTCTTATAACAGCTGCTGTTTGACCAACTAATTCTTTATCTATTCCATTAACTATAATTGTATTAGGGTTTGGAACGTCAAAGGTAATTCCTTCTGGTGCTTCGAAAATTACTGGATGTGAGTATCCTAAGGTTAAATTTAAATCATTTCCTTGTTTTTGAACTCTATATCCAACACCATTAATTTGTAATTCTTTACTATATGCTGATGTTACACCAATAATCATGTTATTAATTAAGGTTCTAGTTAATCCATGTAAACTTCTACTTGTTGCTTCATCATCTTTTCTTGTAACTTTAATGATGTTATCTGTCATTTCTACTGAAATGTCTTTGTGTATTTCTCTTTCCATTGTTCCTTTTGGTCCTGTTACAGTAATATTTTGACCATCTATTTTTACTTGTACTTCAGATGGAACAGTGATTGGTTTATTTCCTATTCTTGACATTTTTAGTTTTCCCTCCTTTTAACAAATTCTTATACTTTTAGATACTTTATTTATATATTAGTGAAAGAGTATTACCAAATATAAGCTAAAACTTCTCCACCAACACCTAATTGTCTAGCTTCTTTATCTGTTTTTAATCCTTTTGAAGTTGAAATAATTGCTATTCCTAATCCATTTAGTACTCTAGGTAATTCTTCTTTAGATGCATATACACGTAAACCTGGTTTACTTATTCTTCTTAATCCATCAATTACTCTATTTCCTTTTTCATCATATTTTAAAGTAATTCTTATTATTCCTTGAGCATCGTCTCTAATTTCTTCAAAAGCTTTTATATATCCTTCTTTAAATAGTATGTCAGCAATTCCTAGTTTCATATTTGAAGCTGGAATATCAACTGTCTTATGCTTTGAACTATTTGCATTTCTAATTCTTGTTAACATATCTGCTATTGGGTCTGTAATGTTCATTAACTACTTACCTCCTTTTTTCATATTCTTTTATATATTGTTTTGAAAACTGATAATTTTGTCTACCAGCTAGCTTTCTTAACACCTGGAATTTCTCCTTTATGTGCTAATTCTCTAAAACACACACGGCAAATTCCATATTTTCTAATATAACTATGTGGTCTTCCACATAATTTACATCTGTTATATTCTCTTGTTTTATACTTTTGTGGCCTTGCTTGTTTTACTTTCATTGATTTTTTAGCCATAGTATTACTCCTTTCCTAATTCTACTATGTATGCATTTTATATGATTTATGCTTTGAAAGGCATACCCATTAATTTTAGTAACTCTCTAGCTTCTTCATCAGTTTTAGCTGTTGTTACAAAAATTATATCCATACCTCTTAATTTATCTACTTTGTCATATTCTATTTCAGGGAATATTAGTTGCTCTTTGATTCCCATAGAGTAATTTCCTCTTCCATCAAAAGAGTCTTTTGATACTCCTCTAAAATCTCTAACTCTTGGAAGTGCTACATTGAATAATTTATATGCAAAATCATACATTTTATCTGCTCTTAATGTAACTTTACATCCAATGTTAACTCCTTCTCTTAATTTAAAGGCTGCAATTGATTTTCTTGCTTTTGTTACTATTGGTCTTTGACCTGTAATTATTGTTAAATCATTCATCGCATTTTCTAAGGCTTTAGGGTTTTCTTTTAAGTCTCCTAAACCAATGTTTATTACTATTTTGTCAATTTTTGGTACTTGCATAACAGATTTGTATTCGAATTTTTTCATTAATGCTGGGATTATTTCTTTTTCATATTGTTCTCTTAATTTTTCCATTATTTTTTAATCCTCCTTTCCTTTAATTTAATTTTGCTCCGCATTTTTTACAAATACGTATTTTTTTGTCTTTTTCTTCTTTATATCCTATTTTTGTTGCTTTTCCACATTTAGCACATACTATATTTGCTTTTGAACTTGGTATTGCACATTCTACTGATATGATTCCACTTTCGTCCCCTTGTCTTTTTGCTTTTATGTGCTTTTTTCTTATATTAACTCCTTTTACAATTATTTTATCTTTTTTTGGAATTACTTCAAGAACTTCTCCTGTTGTTCCTTTATCATTTCCTGATAAAATTTGAACGTTGTCTCCTTTTTTTATTCTCATTAGAGTTTACCCTCCTTTTCTCGATTATTTATCTTGAATATTATGTTTTATTATTTACAATCTCGCTTCACTCGATTGTATCTTTTTATCAGCTATTCTACTTTTCAAATATTTAAAGTTTATAATCTCGCTTTACTCGATTGTATCTTTAATCCGTAAAGCTCAAATATCATAGATATTTTCGCTAACGGCTTAAAGAACCTCTGGAGCTAGTGATAATATTTTCATGTATTCTTTTTCTCTTAGCTCTCTTGCTACTGGTCCAAAAATACGTGTTCCTTTTGGTGTTCCATCTTCTTTTATTATTACTGCTGCATTTTCGTCAAATTTTATATATGAACCATCTGGTCTTCTTAGTCCTCTTTTTGATCTTACTATAACTGCTTTTACAACATCACCTTTTTTTACAACTCCACCTGGTGTTGCTGATTTTACTGAAGCTACTATTACGTCTCCAATGTTAGATGTTTTTCTATATGAACCACCTAAGCATCTTATACACATGATTTCTTTTGCACCTGTGTTGTCTGCTACTTTTAATCTTGTTTGTTGTTGGATCATTTATAATTTCTCCTTTCTTTTTTGTTATGGAATACTATTTTACTATAATAATATTTTTGATTTGGTCTCTTTGAGTTTTTTTCCTCTTTTTTAATTTGTAATAGCTTTTTCTAAAATTTCAACTAATCTCCATCTTTTATCTTTAGATAGTGGTCTTGTTTCCATTACTTTTACTTTATCTCCTATTTGACATGCATTTTCTTCATCATGTGCTTTTAGTTTATAAGTTCTTTTTACTGTTTTTCCATATGCTTTATGGCTTACACTTGTTTCAACAGCTACAACTACTGTTTTATCCATTTTGTTTGATATAACAGTACCAACCATAACTTTACGAAGATTTCTTTCTTCCATTTAGATTTCTCCTTTCTAAATTATGTCAGGACACATCTTTTTCTTTTAGGTTTTATAATTATATAAATAATTACTTTTATTATTAACCTTATTTTTTAATGCGTTATTCCCTTTTTTCTTATATTTTAGCTATTATTTTTTTGCTTCTGCTATTTTTCTTGCTGTTAATATTGTATTTATTCTAGCTATATCTTTTTTTACACTTTTTATTTTCATAGGATTTTCTAATCCATTTGTAGCTAAACTAAATTTTAGCTTGAATAGTTCTGTTTTTAGTTCACCTAATTCTTTTTCTAGCTCTGGTGAAGACATTTCTTTTATTTTATTTATCTTCATCACTATCACCTACCTTTTCAGTTTCTTTTGCTACAAATTTTGTTTTATTAGGTAGTTTATTCATAGCAAGTCTTAAGGCTTCTCTAGCAATTTCTTCTGATACTCCAGATATTTCGAACATTACTCTACCTGGTTTTACAACTGCTACCCAATATTCTGGAGCTCCTTTACCTTTACCCATACGAGTACCGATAGGTTTTGCAGTTATTGGTTTGTCTGGGAATATTTTAATCCAAACTTTTCCACCTCTTTTTATATAACGAGTCATAGCAATACGAGCTGCTTCTATTTGGTTACTTGTAATTAAACCAGCGGTTACAGCTTGAATTCCATATTCTCCATCTGTAACTCTATTTCCTCTAGTTGCTTTTCCTCTCATTCTACCTTTTTGCATTTTTCTATGCTTTGTTCTTTTTGGCATTAATGGCATTATTGGTCTCCTCCTTCCACTTTTCTTTCTGGAAGAATTTCTCCTTTATATATCCAAACTTTAACTCCAATTTTTCCATAGGTTGTATCTGCTTCTGCAAATCCATAATCTATATCTGCTCTTAAAGTTTGTAATGGAATATTTCCTTCTTTATAGAATTCTGTTCTTGCCATGTCTGCTCCACCTAATCTTCCAGATACTGAAGTTTTTATTCCTAAAGCACCTGATTTAATAGATTTTTGCATACATTGTTTCATAGCTCTTCTAAAGGAAATTCTTCTTTCTAATTGTCCTGCAATGTTTTCAGCAACTAATTGTGCATCTACATCTGCATTTTTTACTTCTACTATATTTAAGTTTACTTCTCTTCCTATTAATTTTGCAAGTTCAGCTTTTACACTTTCTACTCCTGCTCCACCTTTTCCTATTACTATACCTGGTTTTGCAGTATGTAAATTTACTTTTACAACTTTTGCTGTTCTTTCTATTTCTATTTTAGAAATTCCAGCTAAATATAATTTTTTCTTTAAAAAATTACGAATTTTTTGGTCTTCTACTAAATAATCTGCAAAATTATTAGAATTTGCATACCATTTAGAGTTCCAGTCTTTTATAATTCCAACTCTAACACCTGTTGGATGAACTTTTTGTCCCATTTATTAAATCCTCCTTTTCTTTAAAATGTCAGTGGTATTTCCTCTTTTAGGCTTACCCTTTTATCTTAATCTCTTTCTTTTAAACATATTGTTATATGACTTGTTCTTTTTCTAATTCTTACTGCTGAACCTTTTGCGGCTGGTCTAATTCTTTTTAAAGTTGGACCTTGATTTGCATATATTTCAGCTACATATAAATCTTGTGCCTTCATACCATGATTGTTTTCAGCATTTGCTATTGCTGATTTTAATAATTTTTCAATTATTTCTGATGATGCTTTTGGTGTGAATTTTATTATTGCTAAAGCTTCATCTACGTTTTTTCCTCTAATTAAATCTGCAACAATTTTCACTTTTCTTGCTGATATTCTTGCATATCTTAGAGTTGCTTTAGCTTCATTAATTAATACTGTTTCTTGCTCTTGCACTTTATTTCCCTCCTTGTTTATTTGTAAGGTTTATTTTAGTTTATCATGTTACTTTTAAATTATAAATTTATAACCTCTTCAAGTTTTTATTTTTTTGTTGCTTTATCTCCTGCATGACCTTTAAAGGTTCTTGTAGGAGCAAATTCGCCTAATTTGTGGCCTATCATTTCTTCTGCTATATAGATTGGAACATGTTTTCTTCCATCATGTACAGCAATTGTGTGTCCTACCATTTGTGGATATATTGTTGATGCTCTTGACCATGTTTTTAGTACTTCTTTGCTTCCATTTTCGTTCATAGCTTCTATTCTTTTTAATAATTTTTCTTGTACAAATGGTTTTTTCTTACTTGATCTTGACATATCTTAAATGTCCTCCTTTCTTATACGGTTTGCAATCTTGATTAACTCAATTGCATAAGTTATTTGTAATTTGTTTCACTTTAACTAATAACTTAAGGTTTGTATTTTTACCTGATTGCATAAGCTATGTGTTTATTTACTGTTTCTTCTCTTAACAATAAATTTATTAGATTGTTTCTTTTTATTTCTTGTTTTATATCCAAGTGCTGGTTTTCCCCAAGGTGTTAATGGTCCTGCGTGTCCTACAGGTGCTCTACCTTCACCACCACCATGTGGGTGATCTACTGGGTTCATAACTGATCCTCTTACTGTAGGTCTTATTCCCATATGTCTTTTTCTTCCTGCTTTTCCTATTTTAACATTTTCATGATCGCTATTTCCTATTGTTCCTATTGTAGCTCTACATGTTGATAATATTAGTCTCATTTCTCCTGATGGTAATCTTACATGTGCATATTTTCCTTCTTTAGCCATTAATTGTGCACTTTGTCCTGCTGCTTTTACTAATTTTCCACCTTGTTTTGGGTTTAATTCGATGTTGTGTATTAAAGTTCCTACTGGAATTGCACTTATTGGCATTGCATTTCCTGGTTTGATGTCTACTGTTTCTCCTGATATTACTTTGTCTCCGTCTGTTAGTCCTTGTGGAGCTAATATATATGCTTTTTCTCCATCTTCATATTGGATTAATGCAATATTTGCACTTCTGTTTGGATCGTATTCTATTCCTATTACTGTTGCTTCTATATTGTCTTTGTTTCTTTTGAAGTCTACTATTCTATATTTTTGTCTGTTTCCTCCACCTTGATGTCTTACTGTTATTCTACCATATGAGTTTCTTCCTGCATTTTTCTTTTTCTTTGCTAGTAAGGTTTTTTCTGGTGTCTTTTTTGTTATTTCTTCAAATGATGATACAGTCATGTTTCTTCTTGATGGGGTATATGGTTTAAAGTGTTTCATTACTATTCTCCTCTCAAAACGATAAAAACCTTCGCATTACTTCGTTAAATTTAAAAATATTTCTTCGGCATACTTATGTATAGCCTTATCAATATTTTAAAATTTGCTTAGTACTGCTTGCTTTTGATTGTTTTTCTATTCTACTTTTATTTACGGATGTTTTTCCTGCTCCGTATCACAGATATTCTTTATTCTCCGGGTTCTCTCCCGATATTTTTCCTCTAAATTTTTTATTGTTCTTTTTGGATTTTCTTCTAAATCCACTTTTTCTTCTGGAGTAAGTTGTGAATATGTTTTTGTTCTTCCATCAAAACCTATATATTTTTGTACTTCATAAGGTTTATCAGATAATATTGGTTTAACATGATTTGGTAAACCACAAAAGTTTTCAATAAAACCATTTTCTGCAATTTTTATATTATTTTTCTTGGCCCATTCTTTTCTTTTTTTATCCATATCTTTAACCTACCTTTTTTGAATTTATGCTCCCATAAATTCATCAATAGAGTCTTTGTATTTTTTAGAAACTTTAGTTTCTTTTCCACCTTTAGCTAGGTATGAAACTTCTGATGGGTTTGTGTCTATTGTTACAATAGCTTTTTTCCAGTCTGAAGTTTTTCCTACATGGTATCCTACTCTTTTCTTTTTTCCGTTTATATTCATTGTATTTACTTTTAATACTTTTACTTGGAATAATTTTTCTACCGCTTTTGCTATATCTATTTTTGTTGCTTTTTTATTTACTTTAAATGTGTATTTACCTTCTTGTAATTGGTCATTACTCTTTTCAGTAACAACTGGTGCAATTATAATTTCTTCTGGTAACATTATGCGTACACCTCCTCTAATTTTTTAACAGTATCTACTGGTAAAATTAGATTTGTATAGTTTAATAAATCAAATACATTAATGTTATTAGCTGTAATTGTTTTAACTCCTTCAATATTTCTTGATGACATTAAAACGTTTTTGTTGTTTTCTGGAAGAACTATTAAGGTTTTTCCTACAACTTTTAAGTCTGCTAATGCTTTTACCATTGTTTTTGTTTTGATTTCTTTTACTTCTAATTTGTCAACAACTGTTAATTCTTTTTCTATTACTTTAGAACTTAATATTGATTTGATTGCTAATCTTCTTTCTTTTTTGTTTACTGTATATCTATATGAACGAGGTTTTGGTCCTAATGCAATTCCACCTTTTATCCATTGTGGAGCTCTTATTGAACCTTGTCTTGCTCTACCTGTTCCTTTTTGTCTCCATGGTTTTCTTCCTCCACCACGAACTTCTGCTCTTGTTTTTGTACTTTGTGTACCTTGTCTTTGATTAGCTAAATAATTAACTAGTACTTCATGTACTATGTTTTCGTTTGGTTCAATTCCAAATATATTTTCAGCTAAGTCTATATCGCTTACTTTTTTCCCTTTTATATCATATACATCTACTTTTGGCATGATTTAATTTCCTCCTTCCCTACTATTTACTAGCCTTTACTGTTGATTTTATTTTTAAGATAGCTCCTTTAGGTCCTGGAACGCTACCTTTTATTAATAATACATTTTTATCCATATCAACTTTAACAACATCTAAGTTTTGTATTGTAACTGTAACTCTTCCCATGTGTCCAGGTAGTTTTTTACCTTTGAATACTCTACTTGGTGTTGAACATGCTCCCATTGATCCTGGTCTTCTATGATACATTGATCCATGTCCCATTGGTCCTCTATGTTGTCCATGTCTTTTTATAACACCTTGGAATCCTTTTCCTTTTGAGGTTCCTTGTACATCCACTCTTTCTCCTACTTCAAATATGTTTGCTTTTACTTCGTCTCCTACTTTATAGGTAGTGATGTCTTCTAGTCTAAATTCTCTTAGATGTTTTTTATTTGTTAATTTTGCTTTTGCAAAATGTCCTGCTTCTGGTTTGTTTATATGTTTGTCTTTTATTTCTCCATATCCTAATTGAATTGCATTATATCCATCAGTTTCTATGGTTTTTACTTGTGCTACAATATTTCCTTCTGTTTCTACAACTGTTACTGGAATAACATTTCCTTTTTCATCAAATATTTGTGTCATACCGATTTTTTTTCCGATAATTCCTTTTTTCACTTTAATTTCCTCCTAACTATTGGCTAACTTTTGTTAGCTTGGTTTTGATGCTACATTTCTATGTAGTTTAGTTTTTAATGTTCACAATCTCGCTTTGCTAGATTGCGTAAGCTCTAAGTAAAGCTTTTTCTTCGCTAACTTATAGCTTAATTTCAATATCTACACCAGCTGGTAGTTCTAATTTCATTAGGTTATCAACTGTTTTTTGTGTTGGGTATAGAATATCGATTACTCTTTTATGTGTTCTCATTTCAAATTGTTCTCTTGAGTCTTTGTATTTGTGTGGAGAACGTAGTATTGTTACGATTTCTTTTTGTGTTGGTAATGGAATAGGACCTGAAACCTTTGCTCCTGTTTTCTTAGCAGTATCTACTATTTTTTCAGCAGACTGATCTAAAACTACATGGTCATATGCTTTTAGTCTTATTCTTATTTTTTCACTTGTTGCTACTGTGTTTGCCATTGTAATTTTTCCCTCCTTTAATCTATATTTTCTTACGGCAACTTTATTTTGTTGCCAAAATTACCGTGGCAAGTTAGAACGCTTTCTGGTGTTTTGTTTATCACCTATTTTTAAACCCAAAAATCGCATGAAATCTTGGGATAAGTACATTCTATTTAAACTTACCGCCTGGTCTTTGCCATGACATACTCCACTAAAGTTCCCTCCATCTTATTTTATATAGATGTAGCCACATTTAGCTTCAACGCAAAACTCATGCTTAATTATTATATAATGCTTTCTTCCGTATGTCAAGAAATTTTGTAATATTTTTCTAATTATTAATTCTAGAAAATTTAATAAGGTTAGCTTACTTTTATTTCTTTAAATAGTTTTATTTTAAAAAAATAAACAGAAACTAACCTTAGTAATTTGACCTTTTTCTTTCCTTTATTAAATTGTTCAAAATTGGAAGAATATAATTTCACAAAAACATTTTTTCTTTATATTATAATTTTATTGTAGCACCTATAATACCAGCATCATTTCCTAAGTTCGCAGTTTTAATTAAAATTTCGTTTCTTCCTTCTCTTTTTATATTTTCTTTCTTAATATTATTTTTTAATCTATCTAGGAAGATATCTTTAAAATAAACAAAACTTCCACCAATACCTATTACTTCTGGTTCAAAGATATTAATTAAATTACATATTCCAATACTTAAATCTTCAAGAAACTCTGAAATTACACTTTCTATCTTGCGATAATTAGGATCATCTTGATTAGTATTTTTTATTATTTCTAATAAATCAACTCCACTAATAGTTTTATCCAAATTTAATTGTTCTCGTAATTTATTTTTAAAAGCTTTCATAGAAGCATATTTTTCAAAACATCCTTTTCTTCCACAATTACATTCTATACCATTTTTTTGAATAACCATATGACCAAATTCATATCCTGGTCTAATACCTGCTCTTAATAATTTACCATCTAAAAAAGCTGCACCTCCAATTCCTGTTCCTAAGGTTAGAAAAACGATTCTGCTATAACCTTTTATACATCCATATAGATTTTCTGCTATAGCTGCACACTTAGCATCATTTTCTAGAATTATTGGCAAATTTATTTTTTCTTGAAGATTTTTAATAATTTTATAATTTTTTATCCCCAAATTTACAGCAGATATTATTACCCCATCACAAACTGTACCAGGAATTGCTAATCCTACTATTTCTATATTGTATTTATTAGATAAGGTAAAGAAATTCTTCACAATATAATCCTCAATATTCTCCATAAGGTTTTCTTTTTCGATTTTTGTTAAGTTTTTCTCTAGCTTTTCCACAAGAATTCCATTATTGTTAACAACTCCCATAGCAATATGGCTACCACCTATATCAATACCAATCTTCATCTTATCACCTTTCTTCCTCTAATTATTTTACATTTCATAGGCTGAAAATAAGAAATTCCCCATATAAACTTGAACACATGGTACTAATATTACTATTACAAAGAATATTAATACTACTCCAACTATTGCATATACTACCTGTGGTAATACTTTCATAATCTTATTCATAATATTATCTATATCTATGTCCATATAATCAATTAATTTTTCCATCATTTCAGTTAAATCTGTTTGCATACCTATTTCGAGCATTTCTGTCATCATAGGAGTAGTTAACCCAGATTCTTCAAAGGGTTCAATCCAAGACTTACCAACTAAAATATTGTTTATTGAGTTTTCTAGGATAGATAACATAACATAATTTTGTATAACATTCTTACTTACTTCTATTGCTTCTTGTATTCTTGCTCCATTTTTTAAATTAATTAACATAGCTTTCATCAAGCGTGAAAAATCTAATGCAAAAATTAATTTTCCAAATATGGGCATCTTATATTTAAAATAATCATAATTATATTTTCCTCTAGGGGTTTTAATATAATATAAAATACTTGCAATTACAATAAACAATAAAATTGTAGGTATATACCAATATTTTATTAAAAGCTCTACAAAATCTTTAAACCATAAAGTTATTGCTGGTAAAGTGTCTTTAGTTCCTAGTTCCTCAAATACTCCTTGAATAGCTGGTATAGCAAATAAAGTTCCAACAAATAATAAGACAATTAATAATATAAACTGAATAATATTGGGTATAAAAATACCTTTTAATTTTCTATTTAAGGCAGATGTCTCATCTAAATATTTTACAGCTTGTTCTAAAGAGTTTGTAAGTGCTCCTGATAATTCTCCTACTTTTATGATATTTATATATATATAAGGAAATATGTTATCATAATATTCCATAGTTGTATAAAGGTTATCTCCTGCTTCAACACCTGCTAAAATATCTTCTAATATTGCTTTGAAACATAAGTTCTCTGTGCTTTCAATAATAGTGTTTAAAGCATAAATATTATTAAAGTTAGCTTTTTTTAGTAAATAAAAATTTTGTGTAAATATCATAATATCTCTAGTTGTAATTTTCTGTGCTTTAGTAAAATATAAATTTATCTTTTCCCTTGAGGTTAATACTTTATTCTCTTTTCTATTTACTTGTGTTGTATTTACTTTTTGGATTCTTTCTTGTATATTTGTAATATTCTTTTTTTGTTTCTTTTGATTATTTTTCGATTTATAATTTACTTGTTCTATTGATATAGGCATTAAATTATTATTTTTTAAAGAATTTATTAAAGATACTTTATTTTCTGCTTCAACCTTATTCTTAACTACAACTCCTTTATTAGTTATGGCTTTATACATAAAAGTTGCCATAAATTAGTCCTCCTTGTCCTCTTATTGTCTCCCTTTTTGTATTTTTAATTGCATAAGGGTCCTATTTAAAATTTCCCAATTTTTTTCTTCTATTTGTGATTTTGCTTGATTTAAAGTTATTTTATCTTCAATAAACAATTTTGCTAAAGAATTAATTAGTCCGATATTTCCTTTTTCTATATTACTTTGAATTGCATCTTCTATTTCTGAAACGTTTAAGCTCTCTTTTTTTATTATACTAGCTATAAGATTATCAACTACCATTACTTCTGGTACTAAAACTAACTTATTATCAGTTCCTATAAGTAGTCTTTGAGAGATAACTAATTTTAATAAAGAAGATAACATATATTTAACTGTATTTTGTTCTCTAACCTCATAAAAATTTATAATTCTATCTATAGTTTCAGCACAAGCTTTGGTATTTAAAGTTCCTATAACTAAATGTCCTGCTTCTGCCATTTGTATTGAAGCTTGCATTGTTTCTTTATCTCGAATTTCCCCTATAACTAGAATATCACAATCCTCTCTTAAAGAATTTTTTACACCATCACTAAAACTTAAACTATCTTTACCTTTTCCAACTTCTTTTTGTACTATTAAAGATTTTTTTGATTGGTGTTTATACTCAATAGGATTTTCTAAAATTAATAGCTTTTTATTTTGGTTTTCGTTTATATAATTTATTATTGCATTTAAAGTTGTACTTTTTCCTGAATTTGTTTTTCCTGTTACTAGTATTAAGCCCTGTGTCTCATAGGTCATTTTACTAACTATATCAGGAATTCCTAAAGTTTCATAAGAAGGTAAAGCTTTTTTTATTATTCTTAAAGTACAAACTGGTATATCTTCTGCTAGTGATATATTTGCTCGTATTCGTATTTCCTTATACTGAAAAGAAAGATCTAGTTTTCTAGTATTATTAAATATTTCATCTTTATCTAGCTTTCCTTTTACTAAAAAATCATAAATTTCACTCATATCTTCTGGAGTCAAAACTTCACTATCTTCAATTGGAACTAACTTTTTTGCAATTCTTAGTCTTGGCTTATTATCACATACGAAATGTATATCTGATGCATCTGAAGTTATTGCTTCATCCAGTATCTTATCTATATTCATTTATAAATTCCTCCTTAGTATAATTAATATATTAATAATTTATTATTTAGTTCTTCTAAAGTGGTTACACCTTGTATTACCTTATTTATTCCATCTATAATTAAAGGTCTATACCCCTCTTCAAAGGCCTTTTTCCTTATTTCAAAGCTTGATTTACCTTTTACTATTTCTTCTTTTATATCCTTAGTTATTTCTAATATTTCAAAGATTCCTATTCTTTCGTAATATCCTGTATTATTACAATTTTTGCACCCTACAGCATCATAGGTCTCTCCAGTAAGATTAAAATCTATCTTATATTTTCTTCCTATCAAATCTATTATTTCTTTTTCCTTTTGATCAAATGGTCTTTTTCTTTTACATTCAGGACATAATCTTCTTACTAGTCTCTGTGAGATACTTGTTGCTAAAGTACTTGAAATATCATAATCAGAAATTCCCATTTTTCTAAGTCTTGTTATTACTTCTATACTATCTACAGTATGAATTGTTGTCAAAACATAGTGTCCAGTTTGTCCTGCCTGTATAGCTATTTCACCTGTTTCTTTATCTCTTATTTCTCCAACTAGTATTATATCTGGATCTTGTCTAAGCACGGTTCTTAGTGAACCTGCAAAAGATGTTTTATTATTTATTTCTATTTGATTTAAGCCTTCTATTCTTATTTCTACTGGATCTTCTATTGTTGTTATATTTATTTCTGGTCTATTTAAATAATCTATTATACTATATAATGAGGTTGTTTTACCTTCTCCAGTTGGTGCAGCAATAATTGTTATACTATTCTTTTTATTTATACTTTTTTTAAATTTTTCCTCATCATAAGGAAAGCCTAATTCAAAAAAATTACGTACCTTTGTATTTTTCTTTAATAATCTTAAAACAAATTTTTCTCCATAAATGTTAGGCTGAGAAGATACACGAATATTATAAGCATCATACAACAATATTCTTCCATCTTGTGCTTCTTGCTTTTCTTGATGCATATTTGATATAGCTTTTAATCTACCAATTAATTGACTTTGTTTTTCTTTAGAAATATCTGTAGCTGTAAATAATTCTCCATCTATTCTATATCTAATTCTGACTCTATCCTTTAAAGGTTCAATATGAATATCGCTTGCTCTTCTTTCTATTGCAGTTTTTATTAAACTATCCACTAAAACAGTAATTGAATCCATATTATTTACAGAACTGCTAAAGGTATTAACAGCACTACCTTCTAAAGATTTTATTATTTTTTCTATTTCACTTTCAAAGGATATATAGGATTCCATTACTAGACCTTTATTTAAAAATAACATTCTCATAGAGTCCATATTTTTGTTAAAATCTGTAGTAGAAAAACATACTTTAATTCTACCTTGTGCAATTTCAAAGGGAATAGCCTTATTTCTTTTTGCAATATCTAAAGAAATATAATCTGTTACTCTTAGTTTTATTAAAGCTTTTGTTAATAAAATCCCTTTCGTACCTAATATTTCTCCTATATTTTCAATTAATTTTTGTGGGTCACATGCCTTTTGAAGATATAAAATCTCTCCTATCTTTTTGCTGGGATATATTCTTTGATATTCTAATGCATTACTTATATCTTCTTCTGATACTACTCCTCTTCTAACTAATTCCACACCCATAGGTTGTCTTCTTCTTATTTCCATACTCTTGAATCCTTTCTTTTGTACTTGAAATTCTCAAAATTAATTTTTGTTAATTTATTTATCTAATCATTTGTTTATAATATAAGAATTGTCATATTCCTTTTCACCTATTTTCATTTTTACTTTAATAACTTCTTTTCCATTTTCAATTGTATTATTAAATACGCATAAATCAACACCTCTACAAATCTTTATTTTATTTTGATAAATAGCTTTATTTTCTGGAATATATGTATATTGTATGCCATTATCAAAAACAATATAATTTTGTAAAGCTGTTTCTTTACATTCTACAAGCTTTATATTATATTCATTTACCTCTGAAGTAAAATAAGTATTAAATTTTGTAAATTCTGTAATAGGATTAATTTCATTGTCTATATTGTTAACATTTTTATAAAAATTTGTTGTAACAACTGACATTATACTTATTATTAAAACCATTCCTATAATATATATAATTAAGGAAGTTATTGTAATTCCTCTTTGAAGTTTCATATTTAATCTCAACCTTTCCTCCCTTCATAAACATAATTAGCTGTATAACTTTGAAACTATTGTTGATAATTCAACGCTTTGTTCTTCCCCCCTATATTGATAGGTTATTATTACAGATACTTTTTTCACCAAATTTTCTTTAATATCTGTTCTTGTGCTTATTTCGTTATAATCTTGCACTAAAATCGTTTTATAATAGCCTTCTTTTCCATCTACTAGTTGATTTTTTAATTGTTTTCCATTTTTGTCTTTTTCACTTTTACTATTTAAATCTTCAACTTCTTGAAATCCATTCCTTTTTATTTTTTCAATTTCTTTTATTGCTATTTCTATTGCTTCTCCTTTTGTTTGCAACTTTCGACTTGATAAATTAAATTCATATGAAAGTGTTGCTATTATTGATATAAATATAAAAAGTATAATAATTGCAATTGATATATCTACTCCAGTGAAGCCATTATTTTTCTTAAATTTCATAGGTTTCTCCTAAACTAAACTATTAAAAATTAATACTATCAATACACTTAAAAGGTTTGAGCTTCCTAAATAAAATCCTATTGGAATTTTATTTGCAATATCTCTTATTGGTTTATTTTTTCTTTTTAAATTAATTTTATTTATTAATAAATATAGTGAAATTGATAATAAAGTTATAATTACAGTACAAATAACTATATATTCATTTGTAAATATAACCATATTAATTATCATTAATATGATATTGTTTATATAATTGTCTTTTGCATATTTTTTTAAAGCAATAGTATCTATAA
>CAMXQV010000028.1 GCA_947245515.1 uncultured Clostridium sp.
AAAAAGATACTTTATATATTTTTTTAAATCTATTATAGACTTTTCTATATTTTTTTCTTAGTATAGCTTCTTTTTGAATATTAACATTTTTAGATTTTATTCCTTCATAAGTTGTTTTTCTTTGTTCCTTTAAATCTATTATTAAGCTTTTAATTTTTTCAAAATTTGCTTTTATGTCACTATTCTGATTTATTATAGATAAGATTATACCTTCTTCCTTATTTCTCTTTAGTATAGATGATACCATTACAGGACTAATTTTAAGTTCTTTTGCAACTATTTTGTTATCTTTAATTATTTCGTATAAACTTACTACTTTTTCATCTTTACTTCTATCTATCTCAGGTTCTCCTAATAAACCTTGTGTTCTAAAAGCTTGTATTTTTTCATATATTGTACTTTCACTTAACTTTCCTAATTTTTCTAATATTTGCTTATAATTATTTCCTTCATCATATAATATCATAATTTCAATATCTATATCACTATATTTCTTTCTCTTTTCTATTCTTCCTTCTTTTATTAATTTTTTCATTTCAGCTTCAATAGTTGATATACCTTTACCTAATTCTTGTGCAATTTCTTTTTTATCTTTTCCTTCATTATATAGAACTATTATTTTCTTTTGTTCTTCAAGCTTTTTTATTGTTTGATTTATTTTATTGGTTGTTGTTTTAATTATTGTTGCAATTTCTTCTATTGTCTTTTCTTCATTATATAATTTTTCTACTTCTACTTGATTGATACTTTTTTTTATTTTTTGTATTTTTCCTTCTTTTTTTAGCTTACTTAATATTTCATATACTTTATTAGTAGATTTCCCTACGTTTTCTGCAATTTGCTTTACACAATTTCCTTCCTTATATAATTCCATTACCTTATTTTCAAGTTCAATTTGTCTTATTTTTCTGATTAATTTACTAGGAATAGGTTGAATTTGCTTCTCTATTTCTTCAATTGTTTTTCCTTGTAGGTATAAATTTATTATTTTTAATTCAGTTTCATCTAAATTTTCTATTTGAAAAACTTCATATGTAGTTTCACCCTTAATTTTATATTCCATTTTTCCATCTCCTTTATTTTATGTTAATTTTACCATTATTTGTATAATTTTGTCAATTGTAATAAAGCAATCACCTAAAAATTCAAATTATATATTTTTAAGTGATTGCCCTACTTTTCTTATATACTTATAAATATTAAAAGTTATTTACAAAATCTATGTTTACCAATAGTTATAGTCATAGGTCTTGACCAAATCCATTTATTTGTTGCAGTAGCTGGATTAAAATAATAAATAGCATTATAAGTTGGATCCCAACCATTTAAAGCATCTTGAGCAGCTTTTCTAGCTGTACTATCTGGAGACAAGTTAATTTGTCCATCAGAAACTGCATCAAAAGCCCCAGCTTGATAAATTACACCAGCAATTGAATTAGGAAAAGAACTACTTTTAACTCTATTTAAAACAACAGCACCAACACCTACTTGACCTGTATAAGGTTCGCCCCTTGACTCACCATAGATAATACGTGCCAATAGATTTAAATCACTAGAATTACTAGAACTAGAGCCAGAATTACCTGATGAAGTTATTCCCATTGCTTTTAAAGTATTTGGTCCTGCAATTCCATCAGCAGTTAATCCATTTTTTCTTTGAAAATATTTTACAGCATTAACTGTTTGAGAACCATAAATTCCATCAATATTGCCTTTATAATATCCCCATCTTTTCAACTTAGTTTGTATCTGTGTAACCTCACTGCCACGAGAACCATATTTAGAAAGAGTCTCTACTGTATTATTTTTACAAAATATAAAAAACGAAATAACACTTAAAAATATTAAACTAAATAAAATAATTATTCTTTTTTTATTTTTTAACATAATAAAACCACCTATTAATAAAAATACTTAATTATAAGTATTTTTATCAATAACTGGTTTTATTATACATTTTAATTAATTTATTTTATTTTTTATACTTACTAAACAACTTGTACAAGAAAAATAATACCTCTTAATTTGAACAATATCTACAAAGGATGCTTTCTAATCCAATTTGTAAATCTATATTTCCATTTTTATAATTATAATCTAAGTTTCTTAATTCTTGTAAAATGTCTTTTAACTCTTTTTCTGAAAAATATTTTGCTTGAATTTTATATTTATTTACTAAAAAGATTTGGTTTGCTTTTAATCCTATACTAGTAGCAAGGTCTCTATTATAATTTATTGCTAATTTTGTAAAATATATTTTTTTAAAATGATTATATAAGGTTATTAATATTTTTTGTATTGGCTCTTTTGAATATATTAAGTTATTTAAAACTTTTAAGGCTTCTAATATTTCCTTTTTTCCTAAATTATCTGTTAAATCAAATATTATACTTTCTATTTTTTTTATTGCTAATTTATCAATATCTTCTCTTTTTATTGTTCCGATTTTCTCCAGCATATTCTATTAATTTTCTAATCTCATTAATTAATTCTTGCATATTAGTTCCGCAACTCTCAATTAAATATTGTAAATCATTTTCCGATATTTGAACTTTATAACCATTACAAATTGACTTTAACCTTTTTATTATTTGGATTGGTTTTTGATACTGAAATTCACATACAGTACCTATTTTATCAATTAATTTGTATATTTCTTGTTTTGTATCAGCTTCTTCTTCTATGAACACTATTACATTGTCTTGCTTTATATTTTCCATATTTTCATTTAAATAATTTATTATTTTTTCTTTTAAATTATTTAATTCTACATTTTTTTTCTTTCCTTCTTTTTTTAATAAACCTGTGTTTCTTGCAATAATTAACTTTTTTTGATATCCAAAGGCTGGTGTTTCTATATCTGAAATAATTTGATTAATACTTGTATCATCTATTAAAATAAAATTTATACCTTTTATACATTCACCAAATAATTCTTTTATTTTTTTTAATGACCTTTCAAGTAAAAATAATTCTTCTCCATATAAAAGATACAAACTTTGTAAATTACCATTTTTTAGTTCTTTTTCTAAATTCTCAATTGTAACCATTTTTTTCTCCTAATTAAAGTGTCTTTAAAATTATTCTAAAAATCTCTGCTACACTCCAACCTTGGGCATATGCACCTTTAGGCAATTGTGGTTTTACAGAATCATATAATTCAGCTATGCTTCCTATACAACCATTTTCTTGCATTTCTTTTTTAAAAGTTCTCTTTGTTTTATCTACAAACTTATCTATTTTATTTTGTAATTCGCTTTTCACTGCTTTATCTTTTGTAAACCTTAATTGATTTTTCAAGGTATTATAATATAATCCTAAAAGCCAAGGCCATGTAATCCCCTGATGATAGCTTGAATCCCTTTTAAAATTATCTCCCTCATAAATATCAATATAATTTTCTTCACCTTTGGCTAAAGTTTTTAATCCATATGAATTTAATAACTTTTTTTCTACAGTTTTAATTATATTTTCCGCTTCTTCAGTGTCTAAATCAATTATTGGATAGGTTAAACTTAATGCAAATAATTGATTTGGTCTTACTTTAGAGTCTCCCAAAACATCATATAAACATTTCTTTTTTGCATTATAAAATCGATTTTTAAATTCACCTTTACATTTTTTTGCTATTTGTCTATATTTTCTCGCCTTATCCTTTTCATCAAATTTCAAGGAAAAATCTTCCATTATTTTATTTGCATTATACCACATAGCATTTATCTCTACTGCTTTTCCATTTCTAGGAGTTATTGCTATTCCATTACATTTTGCATCCATCCAAGTATTTTGTGTATTTTCTGTTCCAGATACTAATAATCCATCTGTATCTAAATAAATATTATTATCATCCACATTAATTCCATTATAATAATTCTCTATTATTTTTTCTAAAGTATCATACATATTTTCTTTTATAAATTTATAATCGTTTGTATATTTAACAAATTTATAAATTGCTTCAAACAACAATAAGGATGCATCTGCACTATTATATAGAGGTCTATTATCATATCCTGAATATCCATTAGGTACTAATCCAAATTTAACATCTCTTGTCATTGTTAATAATACTTCTTTTGCAATTTCATACCTTTTAGTTATTAATAATAAGCCTTCAAAAGAAATTAAACTATCTCTGCCCCAATCTAAAAACCATGGAAATCCTGCCATTAAAGTATGTAATCTAAAGGCTGGTCTATATGCTACAAAATTATCTGTCGCAATCAAAAACTCTTTTATTAAATTATCCTTTTCAATTTCACTTTTTGTTTTGTTCTCTTTTTTATTGTCTATTAATTGTGAATTATCAAATATTTCTTGTAATCGTTGTACTTCTTTATTTATTAGCTCTTTAGCATTTATCTCTTCTATGTTTTCTTCTAAAGATCCTACAAAGGTAATTTCTTTTTCTTGATTTGCTGATATTTCGACTTCATATACTCCTGGAACACTATGGTTTTCTTCAGGATAAAACCCTCTTTTTTCTTCCTCTATATAAAACATATTATTGAAGGTATCATTTTGATGTTCTATATATTTTCCTTCTGTTAAATGCATATATATTGGTGTTTGTGAATTACTATCTATAACTAATTTTACCTTACTTTTATTTATGTATTGCTTTAAATTAAAATAATGGTTTGTACTCCTTGTATGAAAGTCTCTAAAATTAACAATTGGAGCTAATGTTAATTTTGCTTCATCTTTACCAGCTTTTATTTTATAATAAACTGCTACAGTATTTTTTCCATATTCCATACATATAGCTTTTGTAATTTCTATATCTTCAACTTTATATTTAAATATTGGAATATATTTTTTTTCAAATTCTACTTGATTTTTATATCCTTGCGAAACATATCCTTTACAAATATTTGTGTATAAATCATGTTTCTTACCTTTTATTTCTATACTTTCATCTATTTTTGAGAGTACTAAAAATCTTCTTGCTGGAGGTGTTAAGGGTGCTATTAATAATCCATGATATTTTCTAGTATTAGCACCAATTATTGTTGATGAACTGAAGCCTCCTATACCATTTGTTATTAACCATTCCTTATCTAATGCATTTTCTAAGGATAACTTTTCTTTTGTAAATTTCATATTTTCCTCCATTATTTTAATATCTTTTTATTTTAAGTTTTACATATTTCCATCTTTATAATTTTCAAATTTTCCTCTTGCGTCTGCTTGTTTTATTGAAGCTATTCTATCACTATATTTATTAGTAAATTTACTTTTTTCCTTATCATTGCTAAACCTTTTTCCTTTTTTCTCTTGTTTTATATTTTTTTCCCTTCTTAACATGTCTCTTTTTACTTTATTTATTTTTTTATCTTGTCTTAATTTATTACTTAACATTACATATTGTGGATCCTTTTGTTTATCTTGATATTTTAAATCATCACAAACTAATTCAATAATTGATGCTGCAACAGAATTAGGATCATGACGTATTAAGTCATCTTGTATCATTGATAAATTTCTTTGTAAGAATTTTATTCCTTTTACTTTGTTAAGATCTTGATCTACCAGTTCTTGTCCTTCTCTATTGTATCTTCTAATAAATTCTGGAACAACTTCTCCTGTATCATAGATACAATAATCTATTATACCTTTACCACAATGTTCTATAATTGCATTTATATGATCTGAAACGCTATAATTATCTGTTTGTCCCTGTTCAGTCATAATATTACTTACATATATTTTAATTGCTGAACTTTCTTTTATTGCTTTTGCAACTCCATTTACTAATAAATTTGGTATTACATTTGTATATAGACTTCCTGGTCCAATTACAATGCAATCTGCCTTTTTTATTGCTTCTAGTACTCCAGGTGCTGGTCTACAATTAGCTGGATCTAATAAAATTCTATTTATCTTTGTTAATTTATCTGAGACTATTTCTGAAATTTTTGCTTTTTCTTTTACAATATATCCATTTGCTAGTTCTGCCAAAATTTTCATTTCATCTAGGGTTACTGGTATAACTTTTCCAGCTATATTTAATACCTCTGTACTTTTTGTTATTGAGTCTTCAAAATTACCATAAAGGTCTTTCATTGCAGAAAAGAATAGGTCAGAAAAATTTATTCCTTCTAATCTTCCTTTTTTAAATTCATAATCAAATAATCTCTTTATTTCTTCTTTTTTATTAGATAATGATATTATGCTTTCCTTTACATCATCTAAAGGTAATAATTCTAACTCTTTTCTTGAATTGGTTGCTTCTTTACCATAGTCAGATATTGTTACTATTGCTGTAACATTACTTGTGTAATTTTTTAGACCCTCTAAAACTGTATTTAACCCTGTTCCTCCTCCAATTGCTACTATATTAGGGCCTTCGTCATATACTGTTTTATTAAAGATTAAAGAATTAACATTAACATTTTTTCTATTTTCCATTCTTTTATCTGTTGATTCTATTAATACTTCTAAGGTTCTCTTGTTTAAAAAGATTAACCCTGTAATAATAGAAATAAATCCTATTACAAATATTGTTACTACTTTTGCAACATCTTCAAAAGACATTTCCTTCATTACAAGTATCTCTGCTAATCCATAACATGCTAACATTATACCTGCTAATATTAATAGCATCCATCTTTTCATTTTATTGCTTGATTTAAACCAGTGCAAAAATCCCTTCATTTATTTTTCTTCCTTTCGTATGTTAAATATAAAAGTTAATTTATTTAATAACTTCTATTTCTAATTCTATGTCTTTATTAAATTTATTTTTTATTTCTTTTTTGATATGTTCTGTTAATTTAATTACATCTTCTGAGGTTGCATCTCCAGTATTTATTATAAAGCCACAATGTTTTGTTGATACTTTTGCTCCTCCTATTTCATATCCCTTTAATCCTGCATCATCTATTAATTTTGCAGTAATAAAATCTTCTCCTCTTTTAAAAGTACTACCAGCACTTGGATATTCTATTGGCTGTTTTTCTATTCTATATTGCTTATAAGTATCCATTTTGCTTTTTATTTCTTCTTTATTTCCTTTTTTTAATATAAGTGTTATTTCTGTTATAATATATTTTTTATTTTTAAATTTACTTGTTCTATATCCAAATTCTAATTGTTCTGGTAGGAATTCATATCCCTTACCTTCATAATCTATGCATTTTACATTTTTTACTATATCTTTGATTTCTTTTCCATGTGCACCTGCATTCATGAAAATAGCTCCACCAACTGTTCCAGGTATACCTGATAACTCTTCAAAGCCTTCTATTTCTTCTCTTAGTAAAGTGTGTGCTAGTTTACCCATTTTTGTACCTGATCCAACTACAACTTCTATAATTTCTTTTTTTCTTTCTATTTTTATATTTTCTATTCTATTTAATATTACTATACCTTTTATTCCCTTGTCAGATACTAAAAGGTTACTTCCATTTCCTATTATTGTAGTTTTTATATTTTTTATATTTGTAAATTTTAAAATTTCCTTTAGTTCTTCTTCCTTTTCTATTTTTATTAGGACTTCTGCTTCGCCTCCTATTTTAAAGGTTGTGTGTTTTTTCATTGGTTCCTTAAAGAATATATTCTTTTTGTCAATTTTTAGCTTAGCTTCTAATATTATGTTTTCTAGTTCCAAAGTTTCACTTCCTTTTTTCTTTTATTATATTTTGTTATTTTTTTTATGATACTTTTTTATAAAAATTTATATTACTATATCATTTTTTAGTATATTGTTTAAATTTTATCATTAAAAATAATAATTTTAATAATGTAATAAAGAAATTAATTTCATTTAAATAAGTCCATAATTTCATCTTTTGATAATTTATTAATAAATTTTTCTTCAGTAGATAATAAATCTTCTGAAATTTTGGCTTTTTTCTCTTGTAATGCGTTAATTTTCTCTTCTATAGAATTTGTTGTAATTAATTTATAAACTTGTACACTATTTTTCTGACCAATTCTATATGCCCTATCAGTAGCCTGATTTTCACTAGATACATTCCACCAAGGGTCATAATGAATTACAACATCTGCACTAGTTAAGTTAAGCCCTGTCCCTCCAGCTTTTAAAGAAATTAAAAATAATTTAATATTATCATCTTTATTAAAATTATCAACCATTTCTACTCTTTTATCTACTTTAGTTCCACCAGTTAATTTGTAGTAATTTATTTTTTTCTTTTCAAGCTCTTTTTCAATAATATCAAACATTAATGTGTAACTAGAAAATAATAATATTTTATGACCTGATTTTATTGCATCATCAATTATATCTAGACACTGATTTAATTTGCCACTTTCTCCCTTATAATTATCAATAAATAATTTAGGATGACAACAAATTTGTCTAAGTCTTGTAAGTAACATTAGAATTTTGAATTTACTTTTTTCAAAACCATTTTGGCTAAGTTCTTCTGATATTTCTTTTTGTGTTTGTGCTAAATATGATAAATATATTTTTTCTTGTTCCTCTGACATTTCGTTATTCATTATTGTTATATTTTTTTCAGGTAACTCTGTTAATACATCTTTCTTTATTCTTCTTAAAATAAATGGATTTATTAAAGTTTTTAATCTATTAAGTGCTTCTACATCTTCTTCTTTTATTATTGGTTGTTCAAATTTCTTTTTAAATTTATTATAATTATATAAATAATTTGGCATTATAAAATCAAAAATTGACCATAATTCTGCTACTGAATTTTCTATTGGTGTTCCTGTTAATGCAAATTTATTTTCACCATCTAATAATTTTAGTGCTGTCGCATTTTGAGTTGTAGAATTTTTTATATATTGAGCTTCATCTGCAATTATATATTTGAATTTTTTATCTTCGTAGTCCTCAATATCTCTTTTTAATAAATCATAAGAGGTTATTACTAAATCATATTTTTCTATATCTTTTATTTGGTTATGTCTATTTTCTGCCATTCCTTTAACAATTAATACTTTTATTTTATTACACCATTTGTTTACTTCTGCTTTCCAATTTAATACTAAGGAACTTGGACATACTACAATTGATGGCTTTCTTTTTTTATCTTTTAAATTTGAAGAAAGTAAGGCAATCACTTGTAAAGTTTTTCCTAATCCCATATCATCTGCAAGTATTCCTCCAAAGCCATAATTTTCTAAAGTCTTTAACCATTTATAGCCTGTTTTTTGATAGCTTCTTAAGATATTTTCAAAATCTTTTGCTATAACTATATCATCTGAAAAGTTTTTGTTATCTATATTATTAATTAGTTTTGTAAATTCATCATTTTTAGTTGTTGATATCTTATTTGTTTTATTTAATATTTTTTCTAAGTATATACTTCTATTAATAGGCAAATTAATTATTCCATTATTTATTTTATCATAATTAATATCTAAGGTATTTGATATATCTTTTAAGAAATCTAAATTTTCATCTTTTTCTAAATTTAAAAAATCACCATTTTTTAATTTATAATATTTTTTCTTAATATTATAATTTTTTAATACATCTTTTATTTCATCTATATCAAAATTTATTTTTGATATATCTACTTCTAATAGTCCATTACTTAATTTTATTCCAACATTTGAAATCTTCGCTTCTTTAACCTTTTGATTTTTAAATTTGTCTGTTACAAGTACTTCAAAATCGTTCATGTATCCTTCTATTTTATCTGATAAAAATTCATATATATAATCTAAGTCTTCTAATAGAAAATAGTTTTTTCCTTTTATAGGTTGAAATCCATCCATAAATATTTTTGTAAGAACTTTTTTCTCTTCTGGAATATTTCTTGTTATATTATTTTCTGCTATATATTTTTCATAATCCTTTTCTAAAATATTAAATTCATAATCTAAATAACAAAATTTTAGTTGTAAAGTAATATTTCCTTTTTCGTCTACGTCTAAATATACTTTTGAAGATAATTTATTTACTATAATTCCTTCTTTTGCATATACTTCTGGCAAACTATTTATTTCCATATATCTATCTATTTTAGGTAAAACAAAAGTTGAAAATTCGTTTATTTTGTCTTTTGGAATTAGCAAATTATTGTCATAATCTAAATATTTTAATATTTTTAATATTTCTTCATTTTCTTTTTTATCTAAGGAATATATTTTATTTTTATTAAATATATATATTTTTTTATCTGATGATATATATGAAAAATTCCCAAGATTAGTTTTTAAAAGGTATTCTTTTCCTTTTTTATTTTCTAAATTTATCTTCAATTCTAATTTTTCATCTGTATATATATATTTTTGTTCTCCTCCATTATACTCATAATATATGATCTCTTGTCCTTTTACAATTTCAAAAAACTCATCTAGCCTTTCTCCATATAAACTTATTGTCTTATTAGATACTCCACTTGAACTATAGTAATAGCTAGTATTTGCTTCCTCTGCATATTTTACCATTTCAGCATATCTTATAATAAAGTCGAAAAGTTTTTTATCGTGTTCTGTTTCAAAATTTTCTCTTTTAGGTATAAAAGTAAGATTTTTGCCATATTTTATAGGCACTTTTGATGAATAAGCATCATATAGTTCACTTAGGTTTTTTAATATATATTTTGTTGTTTGTCCAATTTTAAAATTTATGTCTAATTTTGAAGCTTTACTAATTTCTATTTTAGGTTCTAATTTTATAGAAGTTGCAAAACTTTTGGGTGATATATCTTGACTTACTACTTTTAATTTTGCTATTTCATATATCTCTTCTAAATTTAAATTATTTGTTGAACCACTAATTAAATCTCTTGACTCTTTATATTCTTCTATTGTACGTAAGCTTTGATAATATCTTCTTTCATATTCACGTCTTTCTTCTTCTTCTTTTCTTTTTAGTTCCCATTGTCTTATTGCTTCTTCTCTTTCTTTTCTTTGCTTTTCAAAAAGCTTTCTTTTTCCTTCAGCAGTGCTAGGTCCATGTGGCTCTATTGTTTCTAGACAAGTTGCTATAATATGTTTGCAAATATTACCATTTCTATTATCTTCACATGTGCAACTACTTTCTCTTATCATATTTCCTTTAATAAGTAATTCAACCTTGTAATAACCATAATTTCCTTGTACCTTTGCTATTACTTTGTAGATTTCACCTTCAATTTCATTAACACTTTCTATTTGTACATACTCATTATTATATAAGGTTTTTCCTCTTTTTTGTCTCCCTGGGTCATAGCTTCTTGTAAAGTTCAACACACTAAAATTCAAATCTTGAACATCTATTATCATATATTTTGCTCCTTTGATTCTTTTACTGTTTGTAAGTATTCATAATCAATATTTACAAATAAAATTTTTTCATCTTTTAAATCATCTTTAATATGCATTTTTTCTATTATTATAGAAATTATAACATCTTATACTGTCTAAATGAATAATCTTATTATCTTCTAAGGCTTTATTAATTACCCATTTACATATCTCTTGTACTCCTAAGTCAATATCCTTTTTTATTGTTTCTACATAATAAGTAGAACAATATTTTCTATTTTCTTCTGTTGCATCAGCTGAATAAACTACTTTTTCTAATATACTCATATTCTCTCTTCCAGTTGTATGATATCTTACTGCATTAACCATGTCCTCTGTAAAGTCATATTCATTTTTACATATAAATGCTCCTATTTTAGCATGAACTAAATTTTTATTAATTTTTTCTATCTTATCTAATTCTATATCGTATTTTTGTATATATTTATCAATTTCTTCTTCTGTTAATTCTTTTGCAATATCATGTGCTATTGCAACAAGTTTAACAAGGTTTATATCAACCTTATATATTTCGGCATATTCTATTGCTCTTTTTACAACTCCTTCAGAATGTTTAAATCTTGTTTCTGATAATCTACTTTTTACTTGTTTATATAATTCTTCATATTTAATCATATTTTACACCTCTATATTTTTTATATTATAAATATGACTTTAATAATTCCATTTCTCCTTCTAATTCATAAAAGTTTGCACAGGCTGGAACTATAAAACTGTCACCTTTTATTATTTCATAATTATTATTCACACTTTTTAAAGTCCCTTTTCCTTCGATAACATTATAGGCTATAAAAGTTTCACTTGAAATTTTTTCACTATAATTGCTTTTAACATTTATTTTATCTGTTGTGAAAAATTCTGTTTTTATTATATTAACTTTTTCTTTATTTTTATCAATATTTTTTAATTGTGGATGGTTTTTGGTATTTATAACCTCTAAAGCCTTTTGAAGATGTAGTTCTCTTGGCTTACCATCTTTGTCAACTCTTCCCCAGTCATAAACTCTATATGTAATATTGCTATTTTGTTGTACTTCGGCAACTAAAGTTTTTCCAAGTAATGCATGTATTGTTCCAGAAGGTATGAAAATAGCATCTCCTTTTTTTACATCAATATAATTTAAATATTCACTAATTTTATTATTATTCATATTTTCTTTCAAAAGCTCTTTTGTTACCCCAGCTTTTACACCACAAATAATTTGTGCTCCTTCTTCACAATCCAATATATACCACATCTCTGCTTTTCCTTTTGAGTTCTCGTGTTTTTTCGCATATTCGTCATCAGGATGTACTTGTACAGATAAACTTTGATTTGCATCAATAAACTTAATTAATATAGGAAATTCCTCTAAAGCTATACTTTTAGTTCCAAAAATTTCTTTCCTTATATTGTTATCCTTAAATAATTCAGCCAAACTTTTTCCTGCATATTTCCCATTTTTTATAGTAGCTTCTCCATTTTTATTAGTAGATATTTCCCAACTCTCTGCTGTACACTCTTCATTCTTTACTTTCTTATTAAAAAATTTTTTTAACTTCTGACCTCCCCATAAGTAGTCTTTAAATTCTGGTTCTAAAAATATTGGTTCATAATTCATAGTATTTCTCCTTCCTTTTTTAATTAATTTTCATTAGTTTTAATATTTTTCTAAGTAATGCAGTTAATCTATTTTCTTCTTTTCTTCTTTTCTTCTTTTCTTACTTTTTCTTGTTAAAAAGTCTTATTTTTATTAAAAATATTACTTGATATTCTTTTATATTCAAATCTTTTCGAGTTATTGTCTTGTAACAATATATCATACTTTTTTATTTTTTTCCATACATTTTACTTATATAATAAAAAATTATTACCTTTATTTATAATGCTTTTTATCCAACTAATGATATTTCTATTTCTTTGTGTGCTTTTACATCTCTATCTAGCAAAGCTTTTTGCACCAGTTTGCTTTGAAAAAGAACTCTAAAAGGTTTTGGTGGTATATTGACCTTACCTTTTAGAGTTATTATTGTTTATTTGCTTTTATATCTTTACCATAATTCATTAGACAACTGTTTTTCATAATTTATATATTTTATTTAAAACTACTGCATATTTTCTTGTATGCCATAATCCCTACAATTGCTACTAGTACTATATATAGTTTGTTTAAAAAAATTATATATGTTAAATTTATAATAGAACTTACATTTATCGCACTAAATATTTCTATTCCCAAAAGTTTTAAAATCATTGGTATTAATAAAATACTTGTAGTAATTAATATACTATAAGTTGTATTTTTTATTTTCAAAGAAATCCATAATATTACTAATACAATACATATATAAGCAACTAATTTATAAATGTACATTACTATCAAATAAGTTATAATACTAATCTCATGTGGTAAAAAACTAAAGTATGCCAAACTATTTATTGGTGATGTTAAATTGCTAAATCCATATATTTGTTTTATCTGTATTATTTCATAAGCCATAGTCACTAAAAATATAATGATAGTTGTAGCAATTACTGCTTTTATTTTTGCTCTTGATGTAACTTTATTTCCATTTGGCGTTGTGTTAAGTATTTTTATCATTCCTGTTCTATATTCCATAACAAATATTGATGTAAAACAAATAATTCCCATAGCAATAATAAGAATATCACTATTAAAAAATGCCTTTTGATTTATTCTTAATATTTCATTATATCCTGTATCATATACAAATTCTGCTTTTGGATTATTTTTTATGTAGTCGTATTTTTCTAGAACTTTATTAAAAACTTCTTTTGTACTTAATATTTCCTCATAAGGTCTACTTATGTTTATAGCTTCTATTTTACTTATTTTGCCATTATATTCTAGTTCTTTTATATTAGATATTGCATTTTCGGCTCGTTCAAACTTATTACTTTCTTTTTGTATGAATTGTTCTTTTTCTTCAGTTAATCTGCCACTTAATATCTCCATATAATTTTTATAAATATTTTCTTTGAATGAAATTGTTTCTATATTGTTATTTAAAGAATATATTTGAAAAATTGTAAAAGCAATAACAATAATTAAAACTCTATTTTGAATCAATAATTTATATACTTCATTTAAAAAAATATTAGATAATGGTAAAAATGATTTAAGTGAAATTAGATTCTTTATCTTATTAAATACATAACTTTTTCTTACTTGTACATCTCTTTTATTGCAAAAAGTATATATAACTCCGACAATAGTAGAAACAAGCAATATTAAAATTAAAAATAGACTTAAATTCATTATGTTTTGCATACCATTAAATATTTTTATATTAAAATATGTTTTAAATATTTCATTTACTTCTATTAAGTTAACAATATTTAAATATTTAAATACTTCAAGTGATGTTCCTATACTAACTTTAGTATATAATAAATAGCTTAAACTAAATAATAATGTAAATATAATGTAAATTACACTATTGGTCTTTGCAAATAATGATACTAAAAGTAGTATAAGTCCTATAATAAAATATGTAATAATTTTTATCAATATAAATATTATTAAATACTGTAAAACTGTTGTTTGTAAGGTAGAGTATTCAAAATCTATAACAGATTGAATACTCACATTTAAGTTTCCATATCCTACACATACTCCATACACTATATAATTTATAGAAAATAAAATTAGTGTTATAATAACTATACACAGTAGCATTACACATATTTTTGAAATAATAGTTTTTAATCTTCCATTTTTTGTACTTTTAATTAATAATAATAGATTGTTCTCTTTTTCTTCAAAAATAATAATAGATGATATTACAAATACTAATAAGATTATAAGAACATCTGTAATTGATAATTTAGTAAAACCTTTTATTCCTTTTGATACTTGGTAATCAATTTCAACAGGTTTCATACTTTTGTATTTGCTTGCTATATCACTAATATTCTTACTTGAAAAATCATTTTCTGATGTTTTAAAAATAGAAATAGTTTCTAAATTTTCTGCTTTGTCAAATATCTCTTTTCTTAATCCATCATAATTATTTACAAGGTCAAATTCTAATTTTATTTGTTCCAAAAACGAATATTCTTTCAGCAAATTACCTGTATATTTAAAAACTGGGTTAGAATTATACTCAATTAAATATTTTTCATACAGTTCCTTATTTTCTTCTTTTAAACTATTGGCATCATTTCTCATATTTTCATTTTCGTTATTACTCAAATTTTTTATTCTATCTATTATATTAAGTGCATATATTCTATTATATTCGTTTTCTATCAGTTCTTTTTTTTCATCTTCACTTAAACTTTTTATTTCATTATTTAAAATTTTATATGCAGAATATGGTATTCCGTTTTTCTCTTCCAAATTTATACTATATTGAAGAATAATAGCATCAACTATTATAAACACTATAAATGTATATATGAATAATTTACTTGTAAATATCTTTAAAAATTCAAATTTTATTAGTTCTTTCAAAATTTCCTCCTTCACTCACCAAAAATATTCATATATACATCTTCTAAAGTTCCCTCTTTAGCATATTTTTTTATTAGATTTTTTGGTGTGTCTTTTTCTTGTAATACTCCATCTTTTAAAATTAATATTTCCTTTGCTATATTTTCAATATCTGGAACTATGTGTGTAGCTATCACTACTATCGTTTTTTCGGATATAGTTTTCAGAAGTTTCTTTACTCTAACTCTCTCCTTTGGATCTAACCCAGCAGTTGGTTCATCAAAGATAATAAGTTTTGGATTTCCTATTATAGCACTAGCAATTAAAATTCTTTGTTTCATTCCTCCAGAATATCCCCCAATTTTTTTGTCTAATTCGTTTGCTAAATTTACTTTTATAGATACTTCTTCTATTTGATTTTTTATTTCTTCTTTTGGTACATTTTTTAAAACTGCAATATAGTTTAAAAATCTTCTTCCAGTAAATCCATTATATAGCCCTTGTTGTTGTGGCATATATCCTAATATTTCTCTATATTTATTTCCAATTTTTTTTGTTTCTTCTCCATTCCAATAAATAGTTCCTGTATCAGCTAATAGATTATCTGTAATTATATTCATAAGAGTTGACTTACCTGCACCATTCTGTCCCAATAAACCATATAATCCATTTTCTAATTTAAAACTAACATCAATTAAGGCTTTCTTTTCTCCATAGTTCTTAGTTAAATTCTTTACTTCTAACATTTTTCCTCATTACCTACTTTCCTGTATTTGTCATATTTAAATAATTTGCTTTAGAATTCCAGTAGTCATCTTTTTTTATTAGGGCATAATAGGTTTCTTCTATATCTATTTGTGTAGTACCAGCCCAAGTTGTATGAGCCTTAGACATTTTATATCCTTTTTTTACAAAATAATAATCTTTACAGTTATTTGCCAAAATCTCAACCATATATCCATTACTATCTTTAAGAGTAAATTGTTTGTTCTCTTTTGTAATCAAATCAACATAATATGCACTTTTTATTTTTCCATCAGAAGTAGGATAAGTATATTGTAGTTTATTATCATATATTCCTGTAATTGTCGGATCTGCCTCTGGTAATTCAATCAGTCTTCCTTTTTCTTTATTACTTACATTTATATATTTAATTTCCTTGCTATTACTTCCACTATAATAAATGTATTCTCCATTACACACTATCATTTGCATATTTTTATATGTATCAGATTCAATTTCGTTTTCTTTTAAGGTTGCTAAATCAAGCAGTTTTATTTTTAAGGTAGAATTTCTTATATTTTCAGTAGAAGCTGTGTCATCCTTTAAATATTTTTCTGGATCTTCTTTATAAATAATTTCACTCCATATAATACAATTATTATATATTCCTAAAATATCTTTATTCTTACCATCAAAAATTTCTGTATATTTTCCATTTATTAAATCAATTTTTACTAATTTTCTTTCTGTTTCAATAGTTGACGTTTTATTTCCACTTATTGCCGCTGTTTTACTTTTTGTAAAAAAGGCATATAAAGTATTATCATCTATAATAAATGGTGTATTTAAATTAACTCCAGATGGACAATCAAAAATCTTTGTTTTGTTTGTGCCATCCAAATTCATTCTATAAATAGAAGTAGCTTTCTTCTGTTCATTTGATGATATCATAGAAGTATTACTTGAATTTGAACTTACCTTCTCAACAGAAGATAGAATCGTATATAAATTATTATTATATGCAAAAATTGAGGGTTCTGACGAAAAATCCATAAATGAATTGCAACTTTCCGTATCATGATTACAATTAGGTTTATTGCATAAAAAGATTTCTTTTTTAGAATTATAATCAAAAAACTTTATATTCAATCCTTCACTTCCAAAATATTCATAATAGTATCCTTTATCTGAAAAATTATAATTTGAACTTGTTATTAACTTCATACCATTTTGTGTACTTGTCTTTATATTTTTTCCTTCTGATTGTTCCATATTTACATCATATTTACTAATAGCATTTATTACTTGCTCTTGTTGCTTTTTTGGAATTATTAGATAAACTATAATTCCTATTATAATAATCACTAAAATTGCTATTTTAAATTTTGTTTTTTTCATTTTATACCTCCGAAATTAACTATTATAATACTCTAATACTTTTCTTTTAAATTCTTTCATTCTATTTTGCTTTAAAATAGAATGTGGACAGTCTTTTCTTGAAAAATCCTTATGTGTTTTTACATCCTTGATTGTAAGATTATATCCTTTTAATAAATATGCAACTAGTTTTGCACCATTTTTAAAAGTTTTCTCAAAATTACCATCTTTATTTACACACAATTCAACACCTATCCCATAATTATTTCCTTCTCTCTCTCCTGCATGATTGGCTATCTCATTATCTGGGATATGATGGTATATTTCAAGGTCATCTACTGTATAATGCCAAGAGGTAGAAGTTGTATTGTTTTCTTTTAAAAATATAGCATGATTTTTTGCTCCAACTCCATTTCCAAAATTATCTGTTTCATGTATTACTATATATTTAATTATTCTTTTAGTACCTGGTCTAGCTTTTGTATTACTCTCAATTAATTCTGTATAAACAGGAACTCCATACACCTTATTAGGAAAAAGAGGTTTTACAGAAGTAATATTTTCGCTTTCATTATTACTAACTTCTACTACAGAATTTGAAACAACCTTAGAAGATTTTTTCTCCATATTATGTATAAATGTAAAAAGCACTATAATTAATATTAAAAAGATTTTATTTTTTATTGTTTTTCTTCTTATTTTTTTTACTGGCTCTCCTCTTATTTTTGGTTTCAGTTTCTTCTTTTTTTTCATAGGTTCATCCTTTTTTTATTAACTTCAAATAAATTATATATCCATTACAAAATAAAATCCCCATAGAATTGTGAGAGTTTTGTAAGTTTTCTGTAAGGAAATTTAAGATAAAAAAGAGTAACTATTAAAATTAATAGTTACTCTTTTCCAAAGCCTATATAAAGTCCAAAAATAACATTACTTGTTGTTTCATAATACACAGTTATATCTTTTGTGTTATCTTTTAATATGTAATAACTTCCTCTGTATATAATAGTTTGTGGCTCAAATTCAATATTCTTTATTATATTTGCAAATGACATTTTTCCCTTACTTACCAACTCTGTTTTACTTCTTTCATTATTCGTAGTTTGAGTTTGTTCTTCATTTAAATATTTTTCATCATCCTTTTTATTAGGAGACTGTACTAACTGTAGTACATTTTCGTTTTCTATCTTAAATAATGTATTATTAATTAATCCCTTTATGACATCTAAATAATAAATCTTTTGCATATCTTCAGAATATATTATTAAATAATTCTCTTCTTTAGTGTATTCATGTTTTATACTTATAGTTTTCAAATCTCCATATATAGTATTTGAAAGTTCATCTGTAAAAAAAGCTATATTTTCAAACTCTTTATCAGTATAATCTCTACATATATTATTTCTGATCAAATTATATATTGTTTCTTTGCTCTTAATTATATTGAAATTTGTTAATTGATTATTCTTGCTTTGCATTTCAAATATTTCATACATTTCTATCAAAAAATCTTTTTGTTCTTCTTTTAAATTATCTTCAAATGAATATAATTTATTTTCAAGTGTGGGTAAAAATATATCAATATTTTTATAGAACAAAAAATCCAATACTAAAATAATTAAAAATATAATACAAAAAGCAATAATACCTTTATTTTTATTCATACTTAATTCATTCCTTTTAAATTTTAAAATTAATAGTTACAATTGTTCCATCTCCGATTTTGCTTTCAATATTGAAATTAGCATTTAAAACTTCACATATTTTTGTGCATAATGGCAAGCCTAATCCCATTCCAGACAATTTTCTGTTTCTATCCTTATTTAAAGTATAAAATGGCTCTACAACTTTCTTTATTTGTTCTTCTGTCATTCCTTTTCCATTATCTTTTATTACTATTTCTATATTATCCTTCATGTTTCTTTTTGCTGATATTTCTATAATTTTTTCTTCTTTATCTATGCAAGCTATTACGCCATTTTTCAAAATATTTATTAGCAAAGAATATAATAAAACTTCATCACTCTTTATACTAATACTTTCATCTATATTTTTTACAAATATTACATCTTTAAAACTATTTTGTATAATATCTATAGCTTTAGTAATACTCTGTACTATATTAGTATCTACTAATTCTAATTTCTTATTATCTAATAATACAATTTCTGTTAGCTTTTTTGATATCAAATTTAAATAAATTCCTTCTTCATATATCTTATTATTATATTCTGTAATAGTTTTCATATCTTTAATCTTTCCATTCTTAATTAAACTCGAATATCCTATAATTGTCGTTAGAGGTGTCCTTATTTCATGTGTCAAATCATTTATAAAATTTTTTCTATTTTCGGCAACTCTTTTTATTTCTGTTATATTCTTGTCAACTGAATTTATCATTTGATTAAAAGATTCTCCTAAACTTCCGATTTCATCCTTTCCTAATTTTTCTATTCTTATTGCATAATCTCCTTTTTGCACTTGTTTTGCTACTATATCTAATTTTTTTATTCTTCTAGTCAATATAAATATTATTACATATAAGCTAAATGCAATAACAAAAGAAAAAATCATGCTTACTCTTATAAAAAAATAAATTTGTTCTTTTCTGTTTTCAAATATATCTTTTATATCTTCAGCAATTATAATTTCATAATTATCTTTTTTCAAAGATATAAGTAATATTTGTTTTGATACTACAGCTTTTATCTTATTATTAGTAGGCTTTATCAATTCTTCTATTTCATTTTTATCAATTGGTAAATTAGTATAAATTATCTTATTATCTCTTGATATTTCATAATATGTATCATCAGTATTAAACAAGTTACTATTCAATTCGTCTGTACTATAAAATTCTAGTATTTTTTCTATACTATATAGTTTGTCTTTATTGCTTTCAATTCTATTTTCTATTAAGTTTTTATGATTATTATTAATTATTATTATACCAATCAAATTTATGCTAATGGTTACAAAAATAAAAGTTATTAGAAATATTTTTTGTCTAAATCTCATAATATACCTATTCTTTCATAATTTTATATCCTATTTTACTTATTGTTTTTATTTCATCTTTTAAACATAATTTTTTTCTTAATTGTTGTATATGATAATCAACTGTTCTTGTTTCAATATCTTCCTTGATATTCCATATTTCATTTAGAATCATATCTCTTGATAATGCTGTTCCTACATTTTTTAGTAGTAATATTAATAACTCATACTCTTTAGGAGTTAAATCAATTTGAATATTATTTTTATTTACAGTTCTTTCATCTATATTTACAACAATATCTTTATATTTATATATATTTTCATCACTTGTTCCTATTCTTAAATCAATTCTAGCTAATAATTCAAGTGGCTCAAATGGTTTTCTAATATAATCCTGTCCTCCATCTTGCAATCCTTTTACAATTGAAGAAACATCATTCTTTGCAGATAAAAATATTATTGGTATCTCTTTATATTTTATTCTCTCCATCACTTCAAATCCATTTAATTTTGGCAACATTATATCTAATAATATTAAAGAATATTGTTCCTTTAATACTTTTTCAACTGCTTTTTCTCCATCAAATGCCAAATCATAAGCATATCCTCCTAATGCCAACGTATCACATATTAGCTTTGAAATATTTTCTTCATCTTCAACTACTAAAACTGTTTTCATAACTGTATCCTTTTCATACATATTTTTTCTTATCTTTTTTACTAATATTTTTTTATCATTATATAATGTGTTTCTGTTTCATTTACCTTTTCAAATCCCATTTTTTCATATAACTTAATTGCTTTTTCATTTATTTTAAATACTTGTAACTTTATATTTTGTTCTTTATGTTCAAATATAATTTCTTTTAATACTGCTGTTTCAATTCCTTTATTTTGATATTCTAGTTTTACACAAATATTCCCTATTTCAAAAGTATTATTGTCTTTGACTTTTCCATTATAAAATCCAACTAAATCATCTTTTAAATATATAAGCTCTATGTCTTTAAAGTTTTCTTTCATAAATCGAGCAAATAGCTTTTGCTGATTTTCTTCGTTCCATTCTCCATAAGTCTTTTCTACATATTCCTTATATACTTCTTTTTTTAAATCATATATAAAATGTATTTCACTTGAATTTCCATTTTTATATGGTTTTAATTCTAAATGTGGAACATCCCAACTTAATCTGATTTTTCTTTCTGTAATCTTATTTTGAATTTGGACTTTATCTGCAAAACCTTTGTGCTCATAATTTGCTGTCTGTTCTGGGATATCCGATTTAGACCACATTTTTATTCTCCAATCTTTTTTATATAAATATTTTTTCATAACTTTTTATATCTTATCATAAATTTTATTATTTTTCCATAAAAAAGAAGAAAATATTACATTGCTATAACATTTTCTTCATATATTGCAATTTTCTTCATTTTCTTTACATATTCCATTGCCTCTTTATATTGTTCTTCATATCTAAACTTAATCTGTATTCTTCCATTTTCATATACATAAATTTCATCTATTAGTTCGTCTACAACTTGCCTAGAAAGTTCTTTTATATTTCTATATTCTAAAAAATTTTCTATCCATTCGTTTTTTTCTTATTTTTCTGTATAATTCTCTAATTCTTCATACAAGTTTTTTATATTGCTTTCAATTAAAGTTATAACGTTTGTATATGAGCTTGAATATTCTACATATTCGTCCTCTGTAATTTTTTCTAATTTCCAATCTTCATACGCTAGTTTTCTTAATTTCTTTTGTATTTTTAGTTCGTCTTCTGATTTTATTATATTATCTTCTATAACTTTCTTTCTATAATCAGTTTGCGAGGCTTTTTGTAATTCCTTTAATATCTTATCATAGTCAGCAACAAGTTCAATTTGAAGTTTTACCATTCTTAATACTGTTTCTTCTAGTATATCATTTCTTATTGTATGTTTAGAGCATAAATTTCTTGACCTCCTCATATATGTTGAACACATATAATGAAATTGTTTTCTAGGTTTCCCATTGTAGTATCCTCCCTGTTTTTTATTCATTGCTCTTTTACAGTCTGCACATTTTAAGGGGTTAAAGTTCATTTATAGATACTTTTAACTATTACTTTTTATTAATAGTTAAAGATACTCCCAACTATATTAAAATCAACACTTTCATTCATTTTTTATTTAAAAATTCAAAGATATTTAATTTTCTAAAAAATTTCAAAAATAAAATAATTTGTATACAAATTGTATACCGAATTTTAAAATCAAAAGCCAATTCCTTTAACATGAAAATTAAAATTGAAAGGATGATTTATGTATGAAAATTGAATACAACAAACAAGGAGAGTATTATCTCCCAAATTTAGTACCACCAGAAAATTTAAAAGATTTGGAATTTGGTAGATTTGGAAGAATGAGATTAAAATTTTTAAAAGAGCAGAAAAAATCAGAATATATTATCTTATTTATGGACAATAAATTGCAAAAACATTTATTAGAAATTGATAAAACTGCTAATGATAGGTTTGAATTTTTAATGAAACAATTGGCTAAAAAAGAAAATATTACAGAAGAATTAAAAGCAACTGATCAATTAAAATGGGTTGGACTTATGAATAATATTAAAAATTCTGTTGATGAAATAATACTAAAAGAATTAATTTATGTGTAGAAAAGAGGTAAAAAATGATGGAAGAAACAAGATTATTTGATATAAATTCTATTGAACTAAATGAGTTATTTGATAGTGTAAGAATGGAGTTGAAAAACAAGAATGATGACTATAAAAAGCTAAAAAAACAATACCATGATATTATGGATAGATTTCCTAATTTACAATTAATTTTTGAAGATGATGAAGTATTTGAACTAAATAAAGAAGAATGTAAAATGCTTCAAAAAATTATTCAATTAAGATTAAAAATTGATGAACTAGAAGAATATTCTATTTTCTTTTTAGGTAGTAAAGAAGTATATTTTTACTTTAAGAAAATGGGTATTCTAAAAGAATAACAAAAAATATTGTCCTAGCTAGCAATGAATTTGTATTCCCGCACAAATTCAAAATAAATAGGGACACCCCAATCCCCATTTTAAAGTATATTAAGAAAAGAGGTGGTATAATTGAGAGAAAGAGATATTAAAAAAATTTTTTATCTTAATGAAAAAGAAAATCAAAGATTTAAGAAAAATATTTTAAAATCAAATTTATCAGGAAGTAGTTATCTTAGAAGTCTTATTACAAATTATCAGCCAAAAGATGCTCCATCTGATACAATTCTTTTACCAATTATATAATAATTTTATTTACTGGTGCAATCTTGGAATGTATATGTGTCAATGATGTGAAACAAACTTTTATAAAAAAATTTGTAGTATTA
>CAMXQV010000029.1 GCA_947245515.1 uncultured Clostridium sp.
TTTTATTTGAATAACTTTACGCCTTTTTAGAAAAATTTCATTTTTTTATCCTGTGGATTATAAAATTTTTATTGCATATTTTCTATTTTAATGTTATAATCTTTTTTATAATGTGAATTATTTTATTTTTTATATATTATCCTTCTATTTAGATAGGTTTATGTTAAAAATTTTAATTCAAATCTAAAAAGGAGGTTGTATAAATGGAAAACAATGAATATACTGATATAAATTTGGTATGTAAAGATTGTGGTTCAGAGTTTGTTTTTACTGCTGGTGAACAAGCATTTTATGCTGAAAAAGGTTTTGACCATAATCCTGTTAGATGCCCAAGTTGTAGAAAAGCTAGAAAACAACAAAGACAAAATAACAATTAATCTATTATTTTTATATTAAAAGATATTAAGTAATTAAATTATTATTGCTCAATATCTTTTTTATTTCTTCCCTGTTATACAAGCAATTATACTTTTATTATTCTTAAATTCACTTTCGTCACCTCTGTGACTTAGTATTGTCATTTTGAGAAATTTTTACATAAAAAAACCTTAAAGGTAGATCTGCAAAAAAAATGATATTACCTTGTAACCCATCAAAGTTAAGAATAATAATTCACAATAATATGCTTTTTATTGTACAACAAAACAAAATTAAAGTTTGTAATATAGAAAAAGCCTTAATTACTTTTGAAAAAGAGAAGAGTTTGCAAATTTCGCATTCCCTTCTTCATTTTACTTTATTTAAAACAAATTCTTGACAAATTATTAAAAAATTTAAATTTAAATACTTTTCCTCGAATTAAGTAATAGAATCAAATTTATCCACTTTAGCATAAATAACATTATCATGTTTAGCACTATTAACCTTTTTCTGTAACTCCATAATAGGAATTGGCAAAATAGAAATACCCAAAGTAATAATCCATTGAAGCTGATTTAAAGGAACCAACTTAAAAATTGTAGCTAAAGAAGGTACTAAAACAACAATTACCTGTACAAAAATTCCTAATATAAAACTACCAATTAAAAATTTATTCTCAAAAATCCCACTTTTAAGTAAAGATTGTTCACTTTTTATATTAAAACTGTGGACTAATTCCAAAACACCAATTGATACAAAGGCCATAGTTCTAGCAACATCAATTCCAAAATACTTATTACCTATACTAAAAGCAACCAAAGTAAGCATACCTATCATAATACCTTCAACAATTATTTTGTTCCATAAACCATCTGCAAAAATCCCTTTTCTTGAGTCTACAGGCTTTCTACTCATAATATTTCTATCTGGTGGCTCTAACCCTATTGCTATTGCTGGTAAAGAATCTGTTACTAAATTTACCCATAAAAGTTGAATAGCAAGCAAAGGAGATTTTAAACCTAAAAGTAATCCCATAAATATTGTTACAATTTCGCCAATATTTGTTGCTATTAAAAAATGTATAGCTTTTCTAATATTATCATATATATTTCTACCCTGTTTAACCGCTTCTACTATGGTTACAAAGTTATCATCTGTTAAAATCATATCCGATGCGTTTTTTGCAACATCTGTACCATTTTTTCCCATAGCAATACCAATATCTGCATTTTTAAGTGCTGGGCTATCATTTACACCATCACCTGTCATTGCAACAACTGCACCTGTTTTTTGCCAAGCTTTTACTATTCTAACTTTATGTTCAGGAGTTACTCTAGCAAACACAGAATACTGTGAAATTTCCTTTTCTAATTGGTTTTGAGATATCTGGTCTAATTCCTGACCTGTTATTGCTTTGTCATTATTTCCTAATATATTTAAATCCTTAGCAATTGCTATCGCTGTTGCTATATGGTCTCCTGTAATCATAACTGTTTTTATTCCAGCTTTTTTGCAAGTTTTAACTGCATCTTTTACCCCCTCTCTTGGAGGATCTATCATTCCAATTAATCCAACAAAAATTAATTCATTTTCTATATTTGTTGAATCTATTTTTGATGGTAAATAATCAATATCTTTGTAAGCTACTGCAATAACTCTTAAAGCTTTTTTTGCCATTTGTAAATTTTGTTGTTGTATATTATGCTTTTGCAATATTGTTGATTTTCCTTCAATATTATCTATTTGTTTATTACACCTATCTAATAAAACATCTGGTGCACCTTTTGTGATAATTCTGTATCTATTACCTATTTTATGTATAGTAGTCATCATTTTTCTATTCGAGTCAAAGGGTATCTCGTTAATTCTTGGAAGTTCTTTATATAATTCCGTTTTATTTAATCCCTTTGACAAACCATTATTTACCAAAGCTACTTCTGTTGGCTCACCAGATACTTGTAAACTACTACTGCTATAAGTAATGTCACAATCTGTACACATACTTGAAAGTTTAGTAGTTAAATCTGCATTTAAAGATTTTATTTCCACTACCTTCATTTTGTTTTGAGTTAAAGTTCCAGTTTTATCTGAACATATTACACTACTACTTCCTAAAGTTTCTACTGCTGGTAATTTTCTAATTATACTATTTTTCTTAGCCATTTTTGTTACACCAATTGATAACATTATAGTTACTATTGCTGGTAATCCCTCTGGTATTGCTGCTACTGCTAATCCAACTGATGTCATAAACATTTCCATTGGTTCTATGTTTTTTATTAATCCAATTAAAAATATTATTAAACATATTGCCAAGCAAACTATTCCTAAAGTTTTTCCAACTTGGCTTAACTTTTTCTGTATAGGAGTTTCTGGTGCTTCATCTTGAATTATCATATTAGCTATCTTTCCAACCTTTGTATTCATTCCTATGTCTGTAACTATAGCTTTTGCATGACCATTTACTACAATACTAGCCATATATGCCATATTTAGCCTATCACCTAAAGGAATGTCATTTTTGCATATCATCTCTGCATTTTTTAATACTGGCTCTGTTTCACCTGTTAGACTTGATTCTTCTATTTTTAGATTAAAACTTTCAATTAGTCTACAATCTGCTGGGACAAAATTTCCTGCTTCTAAAGTAATTAAATCTCCTGGTACTAATTTTTCTGCATTTATCTCTTTTGTTATTCCATCTCTTATTACTTTTGCTTTTGGTGGTGTCATTTCTTTTAAAGCTTCTATTGATTTCTCTGCTTTTGATTCTTGTATAACACCCATCAAGGCATTTAATATTACAATTCCTATTATTATTATTGAGTCAATATAATCATTTTCTCCTTGCATTGTTGACACCACTGCTGAAACTATTGAGGCTATTATTAGTATTATAATCATAAAATCATTAAATTGTTTTATAAATTTTACTAATAAAGTTTCTTTAGGTTTGTCCTCTAATTTATTTGCCCCATACTTTTGAGTTCTCTCCTCTGCTTCTTCTTTCGTAATTCCATATTTCTTATCTGTTTTTAAAGTTCTTATGATTTCTTCTTTTCTTAAAGTTTCCCACATATTACACTCTCCTTTGTAAAGTTTATATTAAACTATATGTGGCTTGTACTAAATTTATTACAAATATATTCTTTTAAATTATTAGAAAATTCTTTTGCCCCCTGTAGTTACAAATATCTATAAAGTAAATTAAATCCTTTGGCCTTTTTTAATTATAAGAACTTTATTGTTTTTTTGTCATATTATGTTGTAAGAGGTGTTTTTATGCTATTAAATTCAATAATCTTAGCAATATCAAGTAGTATAGATTCCTTTGGAATTGGTATTACATATGGAATTAAAAATACAAAAATATCATATATTTCAAATATTATTTTATTTGCTATTTCTTTTATGATTTCTGTAATATCTATATGGTTTGGTGATATGATTAAAAGTATTTTTTCTGATTTATTAATAAAATTTATTGGTACAACTATTTTAATTTTGATGGGTATTTTTATTTGCTTTCAGGCTACTTCACAAAGTAAATCTGATAAAAATACATCTATTAAAGTAAAAGTTAAGGAAGAAAAGGTTTATAGTTTTTTTCTAGAATTCTTAGGAATTACTATTAAAATTATTAAAAATCCTGTTCATTCTGATTTTAATAATTCAAATATAATTGAACCTAAAGAAGCTTTGTTTCTGAGTTTAGCTTTATCTTTAGATAGTTTTTGTATTGGAACTTGTGGTAGCATTATTGGTATTAATCCTATTATTTTTCCTATTTTTATTAGTAGTTTTCAATTACTTTTTTTACAATTTGGAAATTTTATAGGAAGAAAGCTTCATTCTTTTACTAAATTACCTAAAAATATTTGGTCAATTATATCTGGTTTTTTACTTATTTTAATTGGACTAATTCGTCTATTTGTTTAACAATTACTTTAAGGAAGCTGATTTATGGATTGAAGTAGATGTTCAAAAGTCTAAAGTATTTGGAGGATTTAGTGAACTAGAATATTGTGAAAAATGTGGTTACGAAGCCATAATGAAATATTCTAGTCAAATTTTTAATAAAAAAATTTTGTAATTGAAAGGATTGTTTGTATTGTATAAATTAATAAGAAATATAATAATAGGTTTTGTTTGTCATATTTTGTTTCATATAAAATATAACAATTTAGAAATTTTAGATAAATATGATAAATATATTATATGTCCAAATCATTCTAGAATTTTTGACCCTATATTTCTATATCCTAAAATAGAAAATATGTATAGTGTAGCAAAATCTGAACTTTTTAGAAATAAATTTGTTGCCAATTTTCTGACCTACCATAAGGCTATTCCTATTGAAAGAGAAAAAAAAGATATAAAAGGTACAAAACAAATTTTAAAATTACTTAAAGAGCATAATAACATCAGGCTTCTTATTTTTCCAGAAGGTGGAATCTATGAAGACAATTATAAATATAATAAAAGAAATACAAAAACTGGTGCTATTTGTATTTCTAATTTAACAAAGCTTCCAATCATACCCGTTCACATAACGCAAAGGCCTTGCTATTTTTCAAAAGTAACTGTAACCTTTGGTAATGCATTTATTCCTGATATTAAAGCTTTAAAAAATAAAGAATTGCTTAATAAAGAAGCATCTAAATTAATAAATATTATATATAATTTGTAAATTATATATAATACCATAACTAAGATCTTGTACATAGTGCAAACTGTTACAAAATCTTAGTTTTGTAACAGTTATTTCTCATTTTCTTTCTAGCTATTCCATTCCTAATAATTTAAGTTCCACATCTTCCATTTTATATTTTCCATCAACCAATTTAAATTCTGCTAAAGTTTCTTCTAAGGTTTCTTTATTTTGTCTTAAATCAGTAGTAAAATAAAGTTTTATTTGTGGAATTTCTACTTGATTTGTAACTATCTCTTTAAACGTTTCTGCCATATGTTTTTCATCTTCACAAATTATAATTAGTTGTGGTAAGGTTGAATAACCTGAATCTCCCATTACAAAATTCTCATAAAAATCTTTATATAATCTCATTTTGTCTACTAATTTCTTTTTCCAATCTAGTTCTCTTCTTACAGCTTCAAATACAAACTGAATTGATTTATTATTCTTAGTTAATTTTACAGAGCCACCTGATGCTTTAAATATTTTTCCTGACATTTTCGCAGTAATTGCTGGTTTTACTGTATAACTATCAAAAGCTTTTACTTTTCTTAAGTAAGCTATTAAAGTTTGATTTCCAGCTAATCTTTTTTTGATCATTCCTACTGGTTTTGTATTGTCAGATGGTTGCCATTTACATTCTATTTCTTTTGAAGTTAATAAATATTTTCCCATTTTTTCTAAACAATATATTCTATATATTCCTTTTCCCTCATCAGAAGTAAAGTAATATCTTGTTAATATTTTTGATTTTACTAATTGATCTAATTTATTATTCAATTTGTCTTGTGACTTTGGATCAATACCTTTAATTTCAAGTATTTGATATAATTGCCTTGATGTTATGAATTCGAATTCATTTACTAAGTCTAATATTGCAAAATGAATTTCATTTATATGTCCAATATTTATTTTGTGTACAATTTGATTCATTGATACATATCCATCTTTTCCATCAAAGGTTTTAATTTCTCCTTCTCTTATTGCGAAAGGTGATACTTGTGCTTTAATTTGGTTATCTTCTACCATTTTAAATTCCTCCTTTTACTTATATTGTTGAATATTTATAATACAATATAAGTTTTTATTTTTAAATAATTATAAGTTTTACTTTTTTCTTTATATTGTCAATTCTTTTAATGAAAACTTGTATGTCTTGACCATATTGTAAGCCTTCTTGGTATTCTGCCATTCCTACTAAGTTTGGTGCTAATTCTATAAATATGCCATTTTTGTTCTTTTCTGTTTCTCTAACTATTCCTTTTGCTTTGGTCCCTTCTGTAAAATTTTTAGCATTTTCCTCCCAAGTTCCTAAAGTTTCTTTTCGAGATAATATTATTTTTCCACTATCTCTATTTATAGATTTTATCATAACATCTACTTTTTGTCCAATTTTTAGTCTTTCATAAGGTGATTTTATTCTTGCAACAGATAAATCTTCAATATGTGCTAATCCAACAATACCTCCACCAATCTCTATAAAGGCTCCATAGGACTTAATGTTTTTTACAATTCCTGTTACTATTTCTCCTTCTTTTAACTCGTTTTTTATCCAGTTCAAGGCTTCCTTTTGAACTTCTTTTCTTGTTAAGATTATATTGTTATTTTCTTCTATTTCTTTAACTTTGAATTGTACAAATTTATGTACTTTTCCTGTACATAAATTTTCTTTTGGTAGTCCATCTTCTTCTATGTTTATTGCTTCTATTTCTTCTCTTGGCATAATTCCATTTAAGCCATTTTCTAATTTTATATGCAAGTTATATTTTGTGTCACATTCTTTTACTAAGCCTTGCAAGATTTGCCCTTTTTGCATGTATTGTTCTATATTTTTTTTATCTATTATTGTTATTTCATTATTCCAACCTTCTGGTACAAATTTTAAGGTATTCATTTGTTCTCTTTTTCTCCTTTTTCTTGTGTTTCTTCTTAATTATATAAGTATTTACTAAAATTGTCTACCTCTTTTTTTGTTAAATATCTCCATTTTCCAAGTGGCAAGTCTTTTACTATAATATTACCTATCTTACTTCTATGTAAAGCTAAGACTTTATGCCCTATTGCTTCACACATTTTTCTTACTTGCCTATTTTTTCCTTCGTGAATTGTGATTTCTAATCTTGATATATTTTTTTCTTCGTCTGTTTTTAGGATTTTAACTTTTGCAGGTTTTGTAAGATAATCTTCTATCTTTATACCTTTTTTTAGTTGCTCAATTTCTTCCTTTTTTACTATTCCTTTTATTGTAACTGTATAAGTTTTATCTATCTCATGTTTTGGATGTGTAAGCTTATACACAAAGTCTCCATCATTTGTAAGTATTAAGGCTCCTGAGGTATACATGTCTAATCTTCCTACTGGTACTAATCTTTTGTTTACTTTTACTAAATCTAATACAGTTTCTCTATTAAATTGATCTTTAACAGTTGTTACATATCCTATTGGTTTATTTAATAAAATATATACTAATTCATCTTGTATTTCTACTTTTTTTCCATTATATTTTACTATATCTTTTTTTGGATTTACTTTTGTCCCTAATTCCGAAACTTTTATATCATTTACAGTTATTTTTCCTTGTAAAATTAATTCTTCTGCTTTTCTTCTTGATGCTATTCCACCTTCTGCTAAATATTTTTGCAGTCTTATTTCTTCCAAAACTCTTTTCTCCTTTTTTATATAATTTATCTTTTAAGGATTCTCTATTAATTTCTCAAAATACTCTGGTATTTTTGCTTCTAGGTACATTTCTTTTCCTGTTGTTGGATGTTTAAATTTTAGACTTTTGGCATGTAAACATTGCCCTACTATTCCCCATTCATTTTTTCCATTTGAATAGGTGCTATCTCCTACTATTGGATATCCTATTTGTGCTAAATGTACTCTTATTTGGTGCGTTCTTCCTGTTTCTATTTTTACTTCTAATAAGGTGTAATTTTTATATCTTTTTATTACTTTAAAATGTGTTATCGCTTGTTTTCCATTTCGTACAACTGCCATTTTTTTTCTGTCTTTTGTGCTTCTTCCTATTGGCATGTTTATTGTTGCTTCATTTTCTTTTACATAACCCTTTACAAAGGCTATATAAGTTTTCTCTACTTCATGATTTTTTATTTGATCACTTAGGTTTATATGACTTTTGTCATTTTTTGCAACTATTAGTATTCCTGATGTGTCTTTGTCTAGTCTATGTACTATTCCTGGTCTTTTTTCTCCTCCTATTCCTGATAAAGAGTCTTTACATATATCCATTAAACTATTTACTAAAGTTCCATCTGGATTACCATTTGCAGGATGTACCACCATTCCTTTTGGTTTGTTTACCACTATTATATCTGAATCTTCATATATTATTTCTATTGGTATTTTTTGTGCCTTTACTGATGTATCTTTTGTTTCTTCTTTTTCTACTGTTATTTTGTCATTTGTTTGAACTGTATATGATGGTTTTGTTTTCTTTGAGTTTACTAATATTTTTTCTTCTTTTATTAACCTTTGTATTGCTACTCTTGATATTTCTTTATCTTTTTTTGATAAATATATATCTATTCTTATATTATTTTCTCCATCTTTTACTATGAATTCTTTCATTTTTTTCCTTTCTAAGACACCTATTTAATTTTAGAAAAAGTGATAATTATTTTTTACTATTTCTCCATTCTTTAACAGTAAATTTTGCAAATATTCCTGCTATACACACCCAACCAATTATAGTAAATATATCTGCTAAGTTAAATATAGGAAATTTGATAAATTGGCTAAAATCAAAAAATTCTACTACATACCCTCTAAAAACTTTGTCATTTATATTTGAAATTCCACCTGCAAATATAAAAGATAAAAATATTTTAAATTTCGTGTCTACATATTGATTTTGATTAGTTACAAATTTAAATATTACACTTAATATAACTACATTTGTTATTACATACATTATAGTTGAGTTAGAGCCTATTCCATAGGCTGGGCTTGTGTTTTCTGTTAGTGAAAATTTTAATAGCTTGGGTATTATTTGTATTTCTCCTTTGGTTATGACTATTATTTTTAATATTTGGTCTATTATTATGATTCCTAAAATTATTGTAACTAAAAGGATATATTCTTTTTTTGTCTTTTTATTATTTGTTTTATCTTGTATATTGTTCTCCTCTTTCATTTTTCTGCCTTTCTTATTAACTATTTCTCTCATATACTACAAAATAGTTATCACTATATAATTCCTTTAACTGTTTGTCCTCTGTTTTTGTAATAATCATATTCATTTTAGAGTTTTTATAGGTTATTACATGTGTTATATCATATTTATCAAACATATCTTCATAATAAGATCCAATATTTGATATATCCATAAAGTCCATAAAGATGTCTTCCTCTTTTCCACTAAATTCTGGTGCATATAAATCTGCTCTAGAATCTATAAATACTGGTATCCCTCTAAATAACATATAACTTCCATAATTATATTCGTTGTAAAATCTAGCTTTTCCTAAGTCAACGTTTTGTAAAATAAAGTTACATGCTTTTACTGGATATGATGTTTCATCTACAAAAGTTTCATTAACTTTGTCTTTTGCAAAGTAATAACTCAATGAAAGTACAAGTATTGATGTAATTAGTATTCCTATTTTGGTAGACATTTTCTCTTTTGCTTTTTCCATGGTTCCTTCATTGCCATAGGTGATTAATAAATTAATTATAATTCTACTTAACATAAGTGAACCTATTATAGCAAACATTGAAAGTTGTCTTCTTGATGATAACATTAGATAGCATAGTCCACCAAGCATAAATAAATCACTTAATTTTATTTTTGTTTTTGTGAACATTAATGGTGCTATAAATAAAATTAAAGTACATATAACTTCAGTTTCATTTGTTATTGTCATTGGTAAATGTTCATTTATGTTTTGTGTGGTATTTCCTTGCATTGTTTTTACCAAATATGTATATGGTGTAGTTCCTAGTGGTGTTAATAGTCCAGTAAACACACATATTAACATTATTAGGATTAACCATTTTACATTATTATTTTTTGTAAGTTTTATTTTATATGGTTCTTGCAGTTCTTTTGTTCTTTTTGTTTTAATCTTTTCTATTTTTTCTTTTAGTTCTTCTAGTTTCTTTTCTGTTTGTATTACTTTTTCCTCACTATTTGGTTTATTTTTTAATCTTTTTATTTTTAATTCCAAACTTTTTATTTCTATTTTTCTATATATTATGGTTTCTGCAAGTATTGCAACTAAGTATTCTCCTATATATGGTAAATATAATATAAAGTAAAAAGGAAATACTGCAACATGTAAGTTTGCAATTAATATTGGTATTATTATTAGTCCTATTGCATACCTTTTTTTTCTTGATTCTAAGAATCTTTCTATAAAATATATTGTTAAGGTGAATAAAATAAAGGTTACTAATTGTGCTCTTGCTGCTATATATCCTCTTATTAAGTACATTACTCCTATTGTAATTATAAAAGATAGTACTTGGTTTTTTGTAAGCTTTGAGTTCATTAGATATATTGATATTCCTAGTATTGCTGATAGTATACATGTTGTAATATATATTCCTGTCATGTCATACGCACTGTATATATAGTATGTAATTAAATCATATCCCCAGTGTGGATATGTATATGCTAAATCTTCATGCCATGAAAATGGATCTTCCATGTCTATTCCATATTGTGCAATATGTTCTCCTACTTTTATTGTGTAATAAGTGTCATTCTGAAAAGTTACTGGTGTTAAGGCTATACTTACTATGGCAATTAGTATTATAGCCATTATTGTTATTTTTAAACTTGAGTTTATTCTTACTTTTTTCTCTTTTTTATCTGATTTGTTTATCATTGTTTTTTCCTTTCGTTTTTTCTGATTATATCAAAAAAAGTTTTAAAAGACTAGTCTTTTAAAACTTTTTTATTTTTATTATACTGCTTCTTGGTCTGGTATTTCTTTTTCTGTTTCTTCTTCTTGAATTATTTCTAAGCTTCCAACTGATACTTCATAGGCTACTCTTTGCTCTACTGTACCATCTTCAAATTTCTTTTCGTAGGTTCTTGATTGTACTCTTCCTACTATTTTTACTTGTATTCCTACTTCTAAATCTTGACAGAATCTTGCGTTTCTTCCCCATGCTATACATGGTATGTAGTCTGATTTGTTGTAGGCTCTGTTTACTGCAAGTAATATATCTGCTATTTCTCTACCAAAGGGTGTTTGTCTATATATTGGTTTTTTACATATGTAACCGATTAATACTACTTCGTTTGTTATCATGTCTTTTTTTACTATTTCATTTTCTTCTTCATTTTCATCTTTTTCTTCTACTTCCATTATGTCTTTTGTGAATACTGTTAATATTAATCTATTTCTTGAGTTTTCATAGCTATTGTATGATCTGAATTGTCCTTTTACTAGTAATTTTTTTCCTTCTTGTAACATTTCTTCTTTTATTAGTCTTTCTGATACTGTTACTGGTATTATGTCAGCATTTCCGCTTAATCTTTCTATTGATAAGTCGAATACGTAAAATCTTTCTCCATATATTTCATGACTGAATCTTTTTTCTCCTGTAACTTTTCCAACTAATGTTAAATAGTTGTTTTCTAAATAATTTGTATCCAATTTTTTTCCTCCCTATTTTTTTATTTTATCATTTCACAAAATTATTTTGTAATTTTGTATAAGTTATCTTTTTTGTTTAGATAACTTATTTAGTACTTTTTTCTTTACGCATGATTAACTTACAGTTTTTATTATACACCTTTTTTTTGGTTTTGTCTACATAAAAAGTTAATTTTTATAAAATATGTTAGTTTTTTCCTATATTTCTTCTATTATTTTATTGTCATATATTAAAAGTAATATATAAATTATCATTATTTCATAGGTTTTACTCTGGTCTTTTTCTTTTCTTTTTATCTTTTTTTCTTCTACTTCCCAAGTTTTATTATTTTTACTTTTTATACTTCTTTGTAGGTAAATTAATATATCTGTTTCGCTTATGCTTGATATTGTTACTGTTGATTTTTGGTTTAGTCCATAGGTTATTATATTCTTTTTTTGGTCTTTTAGTATTTCTAATTTTGTATTTATATCTGTGTTTATTAATATATATTTTGAATTACAACATATTTTTTCTAGTGTATACATGTAGTCTTTTAGTTTTGTTATTTCATTATTTATTATTATTACTTCAAATTTTATATTTTTTATGTTTTGTATACTTTTACTATTTATGTGTATTAAATTTAGTGATTTCTTTTCATCTATATTTGTTAACTTTTCTTTTATATTTTCAAAAACTTTTGTATCTGAAACAATTCCTATAAATGACATTATATTTCCCCTTATTTTCTTATATTGTTATTATCTCCTTGGTTGGTAATTTTATACATCTTTGTTTTTTATTTGTGTTCCATTATTATTTATTGAGTAGTTGTCTTTATATATTAAATCAGATACTTTTACTACTTGTAAGCCTTTTTGTTTTATATTCTTTATTAACATATCTAAACTGTCTGCTGTATGCTTTGTTCCATTATGACTTAATATTATGTCTCCTTCTTTTATTTTTTCTTTTAATCTATTCCACATTTCATTTCCAGTAAGCCCAGTATAATCTAAAGTATCAAGATTCCATTGTATAGTGTAATATCCTTTGTCTTGTGCTGCTTTTATGACTGTATCATTATACTCTCCATATGGTGCTCTATAAATTTTTGTTTTGTTTCCTGTTGCTTTTTCTATTTTTTCGTTGCTTTTTTCTATTTCTTCTATATTCTCTTCATAACTTAGTTTATTTACATGTGGATGCGTATTACTATGGCTTGCTATTTCATGACCTGCTTCATGTATCTTTTTTACTGCTTCTGGAAATTTCTCTATCCAGTCCCCAACCATAAAAAAGGTTATTGTTGTCTCATTTTCTTTTAAAGTTTTTAAAATACTATCTATGTCATCTGCATTCCATGCACAATTCATTGTAAATGCTACTTTCTTTTCCTCGGTTTGTACATTGTATATTGGCAACATTTTTTTACTATTTGTGGCAGATGTTTGTATTATCTTTTCATCTGCTCTTAAACTATTTGCTACACAAAATAGTAATACTACTGTTACTATTGATACTAAATATGTATATATTCTTTGCTTATTAAATACTAAAAACATAAAAAAACCTCCAAATTAAAGCTCTTTCTAATTCTATGCTTTAATTTGAAGAAACATTCCTTTTTTATTTTATATTAAAATCAATTAATATCTCATCATCATTCGCAATTTTTTCAATAACTATGTTTAGATGTTTTTTTAATATTTTTATACTTTTATCTAATTCATAAATTCCTGCCTTTAAATTACATTCATGATCTATTTTTAAAAAATTCTTACTACTAACATTACTATAATCATATTTATAATTATTATAATATAAATTTGCTATATATTTTTTAATTTCATCTGGAAAATTCGGTGTAAGAATTAAATTAAAATATGATGGTGCACAATGCCCGCCTGATCCTCCAACTCCAATTCTATCTATCATTCCTTTTTCTCTCCAATATGCTAAAAAGCATCTAACAAAAATACTATCTATCATATCCTTATTTGTATTTACTATTCTTATTCCATGGTAATTTGTAGCTATATTATCAACATCTTCACATACAACAAAAGTTCTTCCTTTTCCAAATCCCTCTCCTCCAAAAATAATATCTCCCTTTTCAATTGTTTTCAAAGTTACTGGTGTACCAATATAACTGCTTTTTTTAACATAACCAAATTCACTTATATTAGTTGGGATTATCAATTCATAAAATCCATCCATATATTCTTCACTATCTACTCTAGCCTTTATAAAATTGTTTTCTAATGATGTTCCTCTTTTTCCTACATATCCTCTATCTGTTAAAGATATATATCCATGTTTATAATTTTTTATACTAAAATTATTTTGTTCGAATTCTTTTGAATATAAGCTTGTATCCAATCTTTCATGTTGTATTATATTATTAATTGAAGGTAATTCATATTTAAATACATTATTTAGCTGATTCTCTTGTAGTTCTTTTTCTATTTCCTGTAAAATTTTTTGATGCTTATTTCTTATATTTATCTCTTTATCAATAATTGCTTGCATCAATAATTCTACATATTCCATAGTTTCTTCTTTGTTAGTATTTGGAATTGGAATACAACACTGCAAAAACTTAGTTTTACCATGCCTTATAGTTGAACCTCTTGGAACTAAAAAGTCTATTTGTTGTCTAAAAATTTTATTTTTTGCAAATGCTAAGAAGTAATATTTATGTTCTTTTATTGGCAATTTATAAATTCCTCCACATAACATTAAATTTGGATAATCTTTATCTAAAATTGCTATTTCTCCAACATTGCTATCTTTTGATATTAATATATCTCCTTCTTTTAAGTTCATTTCAATAAAATTTTTAGGTATAATTGGTTGTATAGATTCTTTATTAATATCAATTAAGATAGAATCTTCTTGCAAGGCAGCAGTTTTCATAAAGTAATATTCTGAATCATCTATATATGATTCACTACCAACCTCCAACCCTAAATCTTTTCTTTCCAATTTTCTATATAAAAATTCTTGTATTCTCTTTTGATTTTTATTCTTTATATCAAAAATTTTATATTGTGTTGCTGAAAGAGTAAAAGAGTTTTTTTGTATATTTTTTAATGTAGTATATTGCGGTATATTTATATAATTTTTCAATTCTTTCTCCTTTACAAAAATAATTTCTTTAAATCATCTTCTTGTTTGTTACACCATTGTTTAAATTCTTTAACAGTATCTGTAAACTCTTCATCTAACATTGGTGAACCATCTGGATTTAATTCTTTTTCAAAAGTTTTTAAATTAATTTTATATTTCGTTTCAAAACATTTTACTTTATTTTTTGTTTTTACTTCATATCCCACTTTCTTTATTTGCTTTGAAAATACTTGATAATCATTTTTTATTAATTCATCTAACTTCTTTTTATTGGGTTTATAAGCAAAAATTAATGTTGGACTTACTCCTGCCTCTGCAAAAATATTACTTGGTAAATCAATAATTGCAACCACTCTCATATTTTCACATAACCATTTTCTAGCCTCTTGATGTGCATCAATTGATGCAATTGAATTTGATAATACTATTGCCATTCGTCCATTTTCATCCAAAATTCTAACAGCATTTTCCAAAAAAATAACTCCCATATCAATTTTGTTTTGTCCATATCTATTCCATAATTCATAACACTCTGCTATTTTCAACTCTTCTTCATCTGGAAACCACGATCTAGCTTCTCCAAATGGTGGGTTAGTTAAAACTATATTAAATTTCTTCAATTTTTTTTCATCTGGTCTTTCGTCCCAATTACCATTATAATTATATTTTCTCTTCTCGCCAGCTGGAACTAATGAAATCAATTTACCTTCTTCATCGAATTTACTATTAATAGAACCTAACCCATCACATTTTGTTTCAATAGTAGCTTGTCCATCTCCATTAAGTAACATATTTAAAGTAGCTAGTTTTACCATATCCTCATCAATATCAACTCCAAAGAAATCTTCATCCTCTAATGTCCCATCTGCTTTTACATATGATACAGAAAGAAAATCTGCTATACCTACTGTTGGATCTATTATTGTTTCCCTATGTTTCGGATTTATTATGTCTACTATAAAATCAATAATTTGTAATGGTGTTATAAATTGTGCATTATCTGTCTTACTAAATTGAGACGCAAATCTGTAGAATACTAATTGATATAAATTATTTTTTTTAGAATCTGAAAAACTATAATGTTGAAATTGCTTAACTATTTCAATTATAATTTTGATATGGTTTAAGTTTCTTCTATTAAAGGAATCAGAATCCAAGATTTTACTATATACATTTTTAGCAGCATTTCTTAATTGTTCTATTCTATCTATAAATTCTTGCAAATCTTCATCTGCAATACTTTTAAATTTAGATTCATTTGGATTTATATAAAACAATAAGTCTTCTGGATTATACTTCTCATCATATATTTTTAATGCTAATATTTGGATTAAAATATTATACCCTTTTTGATTTACTAACCCACATTTATCCATTGTATGCAAAATTTCATATAGTGCATAATTTACTTTTCTTGAATCTCTTGATGATATAATATTTAAATCTTCAAGTTTTCTATGAGCATATGAATTCAAAGTATTTTTTTCTTTATTATATTGTATCATTTCTTCAAAATTTAATAAGTTTTCATAAGCATCTGGTATATCAAAAGTTGGTTCTATTTTATCTTTATTCTCTTTATTAAACTCATCACTTAATCTATAATATTTTTTTCCTATGGATTTAAATAAATATAATCTCTCTTCATCATATAAAATACCAAACACTATTTCTCTTGAAGATTCATTCATATAAGTTTTTAATTGAGAATTAAAAACTCCTTTAACATCTTTGCTTCCTTCTTTTTTAAATTCAATTGCACATAACAAATGTTGTTTTAACCAATTTAACTCATCCCATTTTGAATTATCCTTTTTAGTATATAATGCTTCATAATGTTCAAACCATGCCTTATCATCGAAAATAGCAGCATCTAGTTTTATACATGATGAATTTTTATTTCCTTTTGGAAAACTAACTTCAGTTCCAATGTAATCTTTTGAACATAATCCTGCTTCAACAAAACAATTCAAAAATTGCCATTTATAATATTGTTCATTGAAACTTCCATCTTTTTTGTATAAATTTGTTTCACATTTATTCATTATTAAATGTGAAGGCAAAAAACAAATGATTTGATCATCTTTTGTATGTATAATATTATATATTTTTTTTAGACTTTCAAAACTTATCTCATTTTTCTCTTTCATCTTATTCTCCCTTTTCTACTTGATTAATTATATTTTTCTTGATTAAATATATTTATCCTCAAATATTTTCTCCTAATTTACATACTCATTATACTATATTATATATTAATTTTTCAATTTTTTTATCAATATTATCAAATTTCTTTTACAGGCTTATCTAAAACTATTTCTCTTATTACAACTTTTTAAAATGCTACCAGTTGCAACTCCTTTTGTGATAGATTGCTCTAAAAATTAAAAGCAGATTTTATCTACTTGAAAATTATATAGTAAATTTATAATTTATTTTTATATTTTCTTTACCGATAATTTCTATTGTATCAATTTAGAAATTATGCTATCACAATTTCTAACTAAAAAACCAGAATCAAGATTTTGTACGCAGTGTAAACTGCTACAAAATCTAACTTCTGCCATATTTATCTTCTACAGAAAGTTATCATACTATGATAGCTTTCCTAGAATATAAAAAAAGAACTACTAACTTTAAAATCAGTAATTCTTTTGGGCTATTTTCATAACAGATTTTTAATTATTATTATCTTCCAATATTTTCTCCAAATTCACTTTCAATTGTATGATATCTTTTGTTATAATATCCCATATAAAGTTCAGCTTTATTCCTTCATAATCATGAACGATTTTGTTTCTTAAATTTTTTATAATAATCCACTCTATATTTGGATTTCTTTCCATTGTTTCTTTACTTATGTTTTTAACTAATTCACCTATTTGACTAATAGCAAAAACTGTAGCATCTACTTTTTCTTCGTTACTTGAAAATGATTTAAAATCACAACCATTTGTATATTTTAATGCTTTATTTATATATTCTATCATCTTTTTTAATGACATATATTCTTTATTTTTCATATACAACAACTCCTGTTTCTTTTATTTCTTTATCGATTAATGAATTTTCTATTATCTCATATTTTTCAAAACCATCAATTTCTTTTTGTAATTTCTCTTTTATTTGGCATATCAACTTTAATAGTGCAAATCCTTTCAATTCTGAATTTGTATCTATTATTAAATCTACATCGCTTTTTTTGGTAGCTTTTTGTTTTGCATAAGAACCAAATAGTATTACTTGATATACTGGCTTATCTTTTAAAAGTTCTTCTAGCATTTTCTTTATTTCTTCTATTGTATATATCTCTTCGCTCATAGTATCAACTCCAATCTCTTACTACGTTATTAGTATACCATAATTTTTAATAATTTCATATATCTATTTAATATTTTTACAAAAAAAATACTAGCTTACAAGATAAAACAATGATATTTTAAAATTATATAATTCGAATGTAAACGGAAATTTTGTTAGAAATATCTGATAAAATTTTTGAACTAAAATGTGAAAAAATTTTGATTGATATTTCTTTCAAATTTGTAGGAATACCAAGAAGTATATAAATTTTAACAATATCATTGTTTTATACTTAAATATTCTAAAATAACTTGTTTCTATTATTGTCTAAAAAAATCACAAGTTCGGTTGCATAAGTTATTTATAACTCGCTTTGCTTAGAACAGATAACTCATCTATCATAAAAGTAATTGTTACCATGCACAATTCATTGTAAATGCTACTTTCTTTTCTTCGGTTTGTACATTATATATTGGCAACATTTTTTTACTATTCTTAAAAAAATTTTTAAAATAAATATTCATATCTATTAGTTATAATATCTATTATAATAACTATGATGGTTTCTTGTGCTACTTTCAATATCATCAAAGTCATCAATTAACGCTGCGATAAATCCCCAAGTAAATACTGATAAAAGTATACAAAAGGCTATAAATAATCCTATTGCTCCAGTAACAATACCAGCAATTGCCATACCTTTATCAATTGTTTTAACACCTAAAGCTCCAAAAACTATTGCTAATATTCCACATGGAATTGATATGTACCATACACAAAATAACACTAAGGTTACTATTCCTAAAACCATTGATGCAATACATAGTCCTTTTTTCCTTGGTTTTGGTTCTTCTTTTTTTTCTACCTTCTTTTCAACAGTTTTTGATTCTTGCTCAGTTTTCTCTATTTCAATTATCTCTTTTTTATTTTCCTCTTCCATAATAACTCCTTTTTTATTTTTTTATTTAATATATATGTTTATTATACTATATTAATTAACTATTTACAAGAAATTTTTTTAAACTTTAACCAAACTTTTTTTGTTGTTACAAATCAATTTTTATGTAATTATCTTAAAATTATAACTCTTAAAATTGCATATATAATCCATATAATTACAAATATAATAACATACCACCATTTTGGATATATCCAAGTAAATTTTTTATTTTCCTTATTTAAATTAAATATATATACTATATTTAAAATTAATAAATAAAAAATGCCAATAAAAATCATTGAGTTATAATAAAAAGCTTGAAGTAAATTGCCCTTTAAGATATTTTCTATACATCTAGTTCCTCCACAAGATAAACACATTATTCCAGTAGTTTCATATATCCAGCATTTTGGTATTAAATTGATACCTTCCAACTTTACAAAAAAATACATTAATATAACTATAAATATTTCAATTATAATTACTTTTCTTTTTTTCATCTTTACTTTCATTCCTTCCTAAGGCACAAATCTGGTTGGAAAAGAATTAAATTTTGACTAGAAAAACAAATTCGAAATTTATGAGGTTTACTAATTGTACGTTGATTAAATTTCAAACACAGTTTGACAACATCAAAATTATAATTATTTTTCAACTTTAATCTCTTCTTTATATATTATACATATATGAAATTTAAAATACTAGACATTTTCTTTCAACTTTCTACATTATTCTTCATATTATATATTAAACAACTTAAGTTGTAATTTTAGAAAGGATGGATTAATTATGGAAATGGAAAATAAAAAACATCATTGCCCAGTTTTAGATGTTGATGGAATAATTTCAGGAGGTAAACAATTTGACTTAGATATAACTCTACCAGAAGATAATCGTGATGTAATTTATGGTGTTGTTAAAAACTGTTTCAAAGAACCTGTTTGTGATGCTGTTGTTAAATTAGTAGAAATTGTTTGCGAACATGGAAAAGAAGAAAGAAGACCTATTGGTCATACTTTTACAGATAAAGAAGGAGAATTTGTTTTTGGACCTCTTTGCCCTGGAAAAGAATATGCTTTACAAATTTGGGTAAATGATACAAAAAAAATAAAAATATGTGCTAAATGTCATCATGAAGGTAAATGCTTAAAAGGTGATAAATGCGATAAATGTGATTGTTTTATAGATGATAAAAAAGACGAAGGTGATAAATGCGATAAACATGAAGATTATATAGAAGACTGTTGTAGAGAAGCTGATTGCAAATAGAATAGCACAAATAGGAGCTATAAAAAAGTCTTATTCTTATAAATTATAGCTATAGAAATCCTTGAAAATACGTATGTAATTTCGGGGATTTTCTAATCTTATTAACTTCCTGTACTCCTATATTTACTTAATGCCCAATTCCAGACCTTAATTGCTATAACCCACAATACAATTGCTACAACTATTGATAAATAAATCATATTATAATTTATTCCCAAATAATTTAGAGTCGGAAAATATGCCACAAAAGCATATGGTAATACAATAGTAATTAGTATTTTTATAAATTTGTTATATATATCAATTGGATATTGAGTAAAAGTATAAATTTTGTAAAAGGACCACATAACTTCATTTGCTCTATAAGTCCAAAAAGATGCAATACTAAATATTGTAAGAATTGCTCCTATAATTGCGGCTCCAACTATACTAAAAAATATTATTTTTAATATAAGTATAAAGGTTATTGGAATAGCAAGTTTTATCAACATAATTATTGTAAATATTACGCCTAATAATAAATGACCTAAAGCTGTAAATTCTCTTGAAGCACCAATAATAGATAATAGTGGGTGCACAGGTCTTAATAAAATTTTATCAAACTCTCCTTCTTTTATATATTCTGGTCCAATTTGATATAATTCATCAAAACATAAATCTGAAATTCCAATTGATATTAAAGTTATACCATAAAGTAATAAAATTTGCATAAAATTCCAACCACTTAAACTTTGTGTATTTTGAAATACAATCCATATAAATATTAATTCTACTAATTGAGTAACTATTTGAGATACCATTCCAACTATACAATCTAATCTATAGATTAACATTTCTTTTAGTGATGCTTTAAAAAATACAAAATACATTTTTATTCCATATATTATTTTTGTCATTTTATCCCCCATTAATTGTTATTTTCTTTATTGCATGATTAAAAAACTTTTTAGCTATGATATATAAAATACTTCCCCATATAATTTGCTTAATTATTATAAATATTGCTTCCTTTGGTGGCATTTGACCTAACCAAATATTAATTGGAGTATAAATTAGCTCTTGAAAAGGTAATATATTTGCTAGACTTTGAAACCAATTTGGAAATAGAGTAATAGGTGCTATTATTCCAGAAAATATTGATATAACTGATTTTCTAAGTATTTGCATTCCCCATATAGAATTTGTATAAAATCCTGTTATTCCAACTATCATTTGTAAAAAAAAGGTTATTGGTATTCCTAATATAATTACAATTACAAATAAAATTAAATTAATTATATTTGCTGGTAAAGAAACACTCCAAAATATACTACACAAAATAAAAGTGGCTATACCAACTAATAGTGCAAAGGCTAACTCTCCTAAATTTATTCCAAAATAATATTGAAAATATGATAATGGATTTAATAACTCTTTATTTATCTTTCCGTTTTTTATAGAATATGACATCTCTTCATTTACTCCCCAAGTTGCTAACGAACTTAGTGTAAATACTAATATGTAATAGGTTATCATTTGAGCAATTGTAAATCCTCCAGCATCTCCTGTTTCTTTGTATATTGCTTGCCATACAAAAATATATACCGCTATTTCTACTATTCTATTTAAGGTAAATAAATAAAAATTTGATTTATATATACTATATTGTCTAAATTGCATTTTTCCTAGCATTAACAGACTATTTAACATTTGTGTGTGCTCCTTTATATATTTCTTTTAATATATCCTCTAATTCTGCTTCTTTCATATGAATATCTATAATTTTGCAATATTTTGATATTTCTTCTACTATATTTATTATTGTTGTTTCTGTATGACTAAATTTTACTTTTAAATTAGTGTCTGTTTCTTCTATTATTTTTAATTCCCTCATATTTAGGTTATTCTTTATTAGGGAAGTTTTATTTTCTACGATAAATTCTGCTATCGCTGATTTTCCATATATATCTTTAAATTTCTGTTTCTCTCCATCATATATTATATTTCCTTTATCTAATAAGATAATTCTATCGCAAACATCTTCAATATCTTTTAGATCATGTGTTGTAAGTATTACAGTTGTATTCTTTTGTTTATTTACATTTTTTATAAATTGTCTTATATTTTCTTTTACAAAGACATCTAAACCTATTGTTGGTTCATCAAGATATACTATTTGTGGATTATGTAGAAAGGTTGCTGCTATTTCACATCTCATTTTTTGTCCTAAACTTAAATTTTTTACTTGCTTTTCTAATAAATCTGATAATTCTAATATCTCTGTAAAACTCTTGAGATTTTTTCTGTATTCTCCCTCTGGAATTTTATACATTTGTTTTATAAGTCTAAAAGATTCAATTACTGGTAAGTCCCACCATAATTGTGTTTTTTGTCCGAATACTGCCCCTATTTTTTTATTGTTTTCTATTCTTTTTTTATAGGGCTCTATTCCATCTACTATTACTTTTCCTGATGTTGGTGTTAGTATTCCTGTTAGCATTTTTATTGTTGTTGATTTTCCTGCACCATTTTCTCCTATATATCCTACTAACTCCCCTTCTTTTATGTTAAAGTTAATTTTGTTTACAGCCGTATATTCCCTATATTTTGGCTTTATTAAGTTTTTTACATATCCTCTTAATCCATCTTCTTTTTCTATTATTTTATATGTCTTTACTAAGTCTTTTACTTCTATTATTGCCATATTCTTCTCCTCAACTAAATATACCATATTTTTTACATAATATCATACCTTTTAAGTATATTCAATAAAAATTATGACAAACTCATGGAAATTTAATCATATTACAAAAATATTACAAAGAACTACAATAATATTCT
>CAMXQV010000030.1 GCA_947245515.1 uncultured Clostridium sp.
TTTTTTGTAAGTGTAAAATTTTGTGTCTATATTTCTATTCTAACACCACTATTCTAACACCATTTTCACATTCACTTAGTGAACTTTCTTCATAAAAATTGAGTACACTCGGTGAACTTTTGCCTAAAATTAGTGAACTTTTTCAAATTTTTAGTTCACTATTTTCAATTTTAATGAAGAATAGCGGGTTTGAGCTAGTTCACTCGGTGAATTTCTGCATCATATTTGCTTAAAATTTTTGTTTCTTTATTAACTCTTGAAGGCTTGTCCTTCAATATGTCTAGGCATTGTGTTAAACATGCTTTCCTGCCCTCAATTTCAATTGAGGTATTTCTGTTTTAATTGTACTTATGTCTACTTAATTAAATGTGCTTATCCTTAAATCCTCTTAATTGAAAAATAATGTACTTTTAAAATTAAGTCAAGGTTGTGCGATAGCACATTCATTTTAACCTTGACTTGATTTTATAAAGTACATTAGAATTGTGTGGACGATTTAATATCTACCTTTAAATATTTTTTGTAATATACATTTCTGGTAATAAATCTTTTAACTGATAAATTTTATCTTCATTTACCATAACTTTAGTATTTAGATTTTTATCATTAACCATACGAATTAATTCTCTACATCTGCCACAAGGAGCATAAATTTGTCCTTTAGCTGAAATAAGCTACTATTTTATCTATTTCACTTTCGTTATTTTTAAGCATATCTGCTATTGCCGCATATTCTGCACAGTTCCCTAATGCACAATTTGAATCTATACATATTCCTGTATAGATATTTCCCTTTTTAGTAAGTAATGCACATCCAACATGACCACAGGATGCATATTCACTTAATGTTTTTTTATAAGCTATTTTCTTAGCTTCTTCTATCAATTTTTCAAAATCTTTATCCATACAATTCATTCCTTTCTCATTATTCCGTTTTTTCGTTTTCTATGTCAAATGCTGGTGTATTTATTAAAACTGCATCAAATATTCCTTCTGCACTATAAAATGTGTTTTTTGTAATATATAGCATATCTCCATTTTTTACTTTTACATACTCATCTTCTATATTAAAAGTAGCATTAGCACTTATAAAATAATATATTCTATCACTTTCAATATTTTTTGTTTTAGAAATTTTTCCATCTAAATGTGATACTGCAACACTTACATTTGATACTTTATCTTTTGTTAAATAATTGTCTATACTATATTGTGTGCTTTCTCCTCTTGTAATCTTATCTCTTTCTTCAATCTTTATATATGATTTACTCCCATTATCATTTTCACTATATAGATATTTTATATGTATGGCATACACTCCGTTTTTCTTTATTGCCTGTTTGTAGCCATTTAAACTATTAATCGATTTTACGCCTTCACTGAAGTCATTTGTACTAGATAGTGTGTATCTTGTGCCTTCAATTGTAAGTAATTCTTCAATAGTTCTATAGAAGTTATTCTCGATAACTTTGCATACTATTATTTCTTCTTTGCTATTTTTAAATTTTATAATATCATTTTCTTTTATTTCCGAATAGTTAATTTTATCATTTATGTTATTTGTTCTAATTTCTATCCTTTTTCTATTATCTATTATAGCCAAAAAAGCTCTATCATTTATATCAATATTATACAACATAGAATACTCCTTAAAAATATTTTTTATTATTATTTATTGTTATTTCATATAATCTCTAATTTTAAATAATAACTCATCATCTAATACTTCTGTTGATGCAAAATTGCTTAAAGTGTTATTGTCTTTCCAATCTGTATTAAATAAATTTATAACTTTATCATATCTTGGGAAAGCATGATAATGAACAAATGGATCATGCATCATCATAATCATATAATTAAACTTTATTGCTCCAAACTTGTCTCTACACAGTTCTTCATACCATTTTATTACTTCTGGAAATTCAGCACCTTCTTCTGGTAACATTCCACTTACATTTTGTGTTTCTCTTTTCAACAAAATAACTGCATCTCCTAATGTTGTTTGTTTCTGTCTAACACAAACAATCCAATATTTAAACTCTTTAACACAAAGTTCTTTTGGTCTAAATTTTTTCATAAATTCTAAATTTTCCACTTTCATATCTCCTATAAAATTATTTCTTCAAAATCATTTGGAACATATACATTTCCTGCAAAATTCTCTTTAGCTTCTTTTATATAATAGCCTTTTCTATCTTTTCCTAAATTCTCTTGTGTATGCCATAACACTAAATTTTTTGCACCTATATTTTGTGCTTTTATACTTGCAGATTTTACTGTATCATGGTTCTTCTCTCTTGGTTTATATTTATCTGATTCAGTTTCTAAACAAAATGCTTCATGTAACAAATAATCTATGTTTCTTACATCATTATATAATTTTTCATCTAATGGTTCATCTCCTAAAAAAGCAAGTGTTTTTCCATTATTCAATGTTGTCTTAAATCCATATTGTTTATCACTTTTTGAAATAATATCTAAAAATTCTAATTCATAATTTAAAATTTTAACTTTCTCATGATTATTTACAATATTAATAAAGATTCTCTTATCTATAAATTGTTGTTGACTCTTTCTTAACAAAGTATGTATTTGTTCTCTTATAATTTTTGCTACTTCATCATGACAATAAATATTTAAAACTCCTTCATAAGTACCTTTTTGCATTGCTAAATCTACAAATCTATATATCCATAACATACCAAATAAATGGTCAATATGTTTGTGTGATATAAATATATTATGAATTTTAGTTAAATCTATATTTGCCTTTTTAAATTGTCCTAATATTCTATTTCCTCCACCTGTATCTACTAATAAATATTCTTTATTACTATTTTCCAATACAAAACAAGTATTAAAATTCTCTATAACACTTGCTGTTCCTGTTCCCAAAACTATAATTTTTTCCATTTAACTCTCATCTCCAATTATTTATTTTGCTATCATTTTAACATAAAATTCTAAAAAAAGAAAGTGCTTTTACAAACACTTCCAATTAAGTTTTATCTCCAAACATTATAAATTATTTTAATTAAAAATTTACTACTCCGCACACCATATCAACTTCTATCGTTACCTTAATTTTATTATTTTCAACTCTTTTAACCTTATTTTTGCCTTTTCTCTCAAAACTAACAAAATCTTCAAAAGCAGTAAACACAACTATTTCATCGAATCTTTTAGATATAGCACCGAGCAACACTCCACATGTGTTGTAAGCTTAGATATATCTACACTAAAACTCTATTGTATCTCTTTTACTTTTCCATTTATCATAAACTTCTTGATACTTCTGCTTATTTTTAGTATCTCCTATATTATCATAAAATTTTACTAATCTGTCATATCCAAAATCTGTAATTAAAATATGGCTATTTGCTTCCGCTAAATCAATAACTTCTGCTAATTTATTAATATCTGGTTTATCATATATATACCAATTTTGCATACACTGGTATGGTTCATCTTCATCTGGATTATTTTTTATAAAATCTAGCATTAATTTTCTAGTTTTATTTTCATTTCCTATATGAAAATAGCAATTGGCCAATTCTATTTCATTCTTAATTTCGAATTCATTATTTAATTTTAAATTTTCTTGAATTTGATTAATAACTTCAATTGCTCTTTTCGTAGTATCTCTATCTATGTTACCATAAAATTCTAATATTGACATATAGCCTTCTATCATCATACTTGCAGTATTTTCTATTTCGAAATATTTATTATCAATTACTTTAATATCTTTAATTTCTTCTTGTTTTGCAATTTCTATAATTAAATTTAGAATTTCTTGATAACATTCAATTACTTGCCTATCATAATTATTTAAATTTTGTCTTTCATCAAAACCGAAGTAAGAAGTTGTTTTCATAATAATACTATCTATCTTCCTATCAAGTTCTATTATTTTTTCTACTTTATCATTATTTATAATAATCCCTACTTTCATACATCATTTAATTCTTCTAACATTAATCTTCTATTAGCATATTTAATTCTATATTCTTTCACTATGTTTTCTACAAGTTTTTTACCATTTTTTAATGTTTTCATATGTTGTAGTATTTTCCTTACATCTTCGTAGTTTCTTTTTCCAGTAAATTTCGATTTTTCATTTATTATTTTTTGATATTCTTCTAGTAATTGTTTCTCAAAATCTTTTTTTAAATATTTCTCATATCTAACTATTATTTCAAATAGTGGTGTAGTCATAACAGACTTATACAATTTATTATAATATTGCTCCTCAATATATATTTGCCTTAAATCATCTCTATGATAACGTTCTCCATTACTTTCTAACTCTTTTATAATAGTATCCCTTTCGATTTTCCATTGTTCTTCTGTATACAATTCTTTTAATTTTTTATAGTATTTAAAACTTGCTCTACTATATTTAAATAATGTTTCTTGTATTAAGTTTTTGTATTTTTCTTTTTGATTTTGTTTTTCATATATTGATAGCAATTCTTCTATATAATATGTAACTCTTCCACAATAACCTCGCTTTAATTCAATTTTCATACCATCTTGCAATAATTTCTCAACACTTTCTATGTTTTCCTCTGCTTTTTGCATATCAATTAACATTCTTCTAATTGGTACATAATAAATATTATCTTTTATTGTTCTTAATGCTTCTTTATCTCTTCCTAACTGATATAATAATGCTATTTTAGTTTTTAATAAACTTTCCAATTTATATTCATAATAATGATTTTCTTCTTGTTTTAATTCATGAATTTTTATATCTATTATTTTTAATCTTTCATCTACAAATTTATCTTCTATAAAATATTCGTCTAATATTTTTTCAACCCCATTAGTATAATCCCCTAATGTATCATTTTTAATTGATTCAATAATCCAATTAAAAATTTCATTTATAATACTTTCACTTTTACATTTTTCTAATATTTTTTCTATAATCTCTACACATTCACTTTCTATATATGATGTTATACCATCAGAATCATCAATAGGTAAATCTGATAGTTCTTCTAATATCAAACTTGCTATCCAAAATGGAGCTTGATATTCCTTATGCTTTATCAAATTATTTGCTTCTTGCATATAGTCATACATTGAGTTTGAAAATTTATAAGTTTCATTGTATTCAATAAATCCCTTCCTTCCAATTGCCTGATAAATACTTTGAGATATTCTTTTTTCATATACTCGTTTTGGCATCTTTTCAAAATATTGTACAAAGTGACTTCTAAATTCATTTTGAAAATCATAGTTTTCATATAATCTTTCTAAAACAAATTCTTTAATTTCATTTTCTGATATTCTATCTATTATTTTATCATAGTTATCTGTATTCCTTATTACTTTCTTGTTTTCTACTTGTCCATCATTTTCAAGATAGTATAAAAGTGCTACCATATGTTTGCAATTATTTTCCTCTGCATAAGGACAATCACAATCCATACTTTCTATATTTCCATTATCATTAATTTCTATTTGAACTTTGTATATTTCTGTTCCATATACCAACCCTTCATAGCAATCTCCATTTTCACTTACCTCATGGACTGAATCTTCTAAATAATAGTTGTATCCCCTTTTTAAAATTTTCTCATCAAATAACTCTTCAAAATTAATTTTCATTTATTGCTCCAAATTTACTATTTTTAACTAATAATATTTTACCAAATTTCTCTTATAAAATAAAGTATTTATTATCTAAAAACACAATTTATATCTATCTTCTATTACGAATTTTATATGTTCAACTGTATATATTCAGTCATGACTTTGATTACCATGACCACCTTCATATGGTCTTTTAAAAGCAAACCCAACTGGAATTGGTCCACCAAAAATATATCTTTGACTATTCCAACTTTGCATACATCTTTTTGTTGTCCATAAAATATTACTTTTGCTAGAACCTCTAAACTCTCTTACTCTTAATGTAGAATTAGTATTATAAGGCATTGGTTCAGCTTCATTTCTATAATAGGTTTCCATTCTGTCAGTATCATTATTAAAAATAATTATTTTAGCCAAAATAAAATCCTCCTCATATTTTTTAATTTATAATATGAGAAAGATTAATATTCTGTGAATATGTAATTTATTTTACTTCTCTAGCCTTAACAACTACTCTTAGCTTACTATCATCTGTACAAGTAATTACAGTTATCTCCTTATTACCATTTGTACGTTGAGTTGTACAACTTACATCTGTTGGAACTACCTCATACTTGTTATAAACTCTATAATTAATTTTTCTTCCTGACAAATCTATAATTTCAATAATATCACCAGTAGTTAATGTAGGAACTTTACTAAAAAACTTACTATTCCTATAATTATGACCTACAATACAAAAGTTTCCCTCTTCATTTGGCTCTGGTCCCCAAAATTTAGTTGGAGACATTTTAAGTAAAGCTTCTGTTTCAGCAGCAGAACCTGTCTCTCCATCTAAAATTGCATATTTAATACCTATTTTTGGTATATTTATTGTTGCTATTGATGTATACTTATATCCACCTTTTGTTGTTTGCACTTTTCTCGCTGTAGCTACTGGTACAGTTGGTTGCTCAACACTCTCTTGTGAAGAATTATCTGGTTCCTCTTCATTTAATATAACTACTAATACATTATTTTTAGCTACTGTTGTGTCTGTTGTATCTGATGTGTTTTCTGGAATTTGTATTTCCTCTAATATTTCTTGTGAAACTTCTTCACTTTTATTTCTATCATATTCTGCATATATATATAAGGATATTAAAATGCATACTAAAAAAATAGATATTAGAAAGTTAATTTTATATAATTTCTTTTTTCTTCTTAATTCTGGTGTAACATATAACCTTTCTGTTACTAAAATTTGATTCATTTTTTTCTCCTTTTTTTACTTCATTAATATTATAACATGAAATCTTTGTAATTTAAATACTTATGATAAAATTTTATTCGTTATTTTAGCAAAATCTTCTATTGTTAATTTTTCTGCTCTTATATTAATATCTAAACCTACTTGTTCTAAAATGGAGATACCCTCTTCTTTACTATTAAATACTTTTGTATTTGTTAATGCATTTAATAAGGTTTTTCTTTTTTGCATAAAAGCACATTTTATTATTCTAAACATTACTTCTTTATTTTTTACCTCTAGTTTTGAGCTTTCTCTAATATTTAACTTTATAACTTCTGAAGTAACATCTGGTTTTGGTATAAAGGATTCCTTTTCTACTATAGCGATTTTCTCTGGAATTGCATAATAATAAACTGTATAAGTTATAGCTCCTGTATTCTTTTGACCTGGAATTGCAATGAGTCTATCTGCTACCTCCTTTTGTATCATTACAGTTATACTTTTTAAATCTAGTTGCTCTTCTAACAATTTCATTATAATAGGTGTAGTAATATAATATGGTAAATTTGCAACTAATTTTACACTTTTAATGTTATTAGTTTTTCTTTCATTTTTAATAAGTGCTTGTAAATCTATTTTTAGCACATCTCCATTTATTATCTCAAAGTTATTATATAGTGAAAATCTATCTTCTAATATATTAATCATGTTCTTATCTAATTCTATACAGATTACTTTTTTAGACTTTTCTAATAATTCTTTTGTTAAAGTTCCTAATCCTGGTCCTATTTCTATTACTAAATCTTCTTTTGTTATTTCACTACTTTCTATAATTTGTTCAACTACTTTACTATCTATTAAAAAGTTTTGCCCTAAAGATTTATTAGCTTTTACATTATATTTCTTCAAAATAAACTCTGTCTCTTGTTTTAAATTATTCATAATTTTTCTTTTTCCTTCACACGATTTTATTACTTTATATTTTAATATATTTTTATTGATTTTTACAATAGTTTCGTATAAAATATATTAAAATAACAATAGCGACATGATTACAACTCTTTAAGCTTTTCATGTTACATATTTTGTTTTTGAAAACTCTGAAGAGATTTTCTGTGAAATATATTTTTTATATAATAATAAAGGAGAATTCATGAAAAATAATAAAAGTTCCACATCAAATATAGTAAAAATGAACACAAAATTCCAATCGCAAAACTTCCTTGTAACTAAAAAAATTAGAATATTATTAATTGTTAGTATTTTAATTTTTATAACTTTATTAACTAGATTAGGTTTTTTACAATTTGTACAAGGTAATTATCTAAAAGAACTTGCAAACCAACAACAAATGATTAATCAAATTATTAGTCCCAAAAGAGGAAATATATATGATTCAACTGGAAAAGCCTTAGCAATTAGTGCTCAAGTTGATACAATTACAATAAATCCTCAAAAAATCAAATCTGATACAGATGAAAAAACAAAAGCTTTAAAGGAAAAAATTGCTAAAGGTCTTTCAGAAATATTTGAACTTAATTATGAAGAAACTTTAGCAAAAGTAAACAGTAAATTTCAGGTTGAGACAATTATCAAAAAAGTTGAGCATGATAAAGTTGATGAATTAAAGAAATGGATGGAAGAAAACAAAATAAAAGTTGGAATTAATATAGATGAAGATACTAAAAGATATTATCCTTATAATAATGTTGCATCTAATGTTATTGGTTTTTGTGGAAATGATAATCAAGGTTTAAGTGGAATAGAATCTAAATGGAATTCTGTTCTTACTGGAACACCTGGAAAAATCGTTAGTTATAAAGGTAGTGACCAAAAAGAGATCCCAAATTCTGAGGAAAAGTATATATCTGCTGAAAATGGAAATGACTTGACTCTTACAATTGATTTAAATATTCAAACTATTATAGAAAAATATTTAAAACAGGCTGTCGATGATAACTCTTGTACAAGAGGTGGAAATGCTATAGTTATGAATCCTAAAAATGGTGACATCTTAGCAATGGCATGTTATCCAGATTATAATTTAAATACACCATATACGCCAAATTCTACCTTATCTAAAACCTATGATTCACTACCTAAAGACGAAAAGGAAAAGTCTTTATTTAAGATGTGGGCTAATAAATCTGTTTCAGAAACCTATGAACCTGGATCTACTTTTAAAATTATAACTGCATCTGTAGCTATAGAGGAAAATATTACTATTACTGATAAAGCTGATGATTTTTATTGTCAAGGTTCAGAAAAGTTTGATGATGTTTCTAATAAAGTAATAGAAATTACTTGTTGGAGGGATGTACCCCATGGTGTTCAAAGTTTAAGACAAGCCTTATGCAATTCTTGTAACCCTGCATTTATGCAACTTGGTAAAAGAATTGGTGCCCCTACTCTTTATAAATATTATGATGCTTTTGGTCTATTTAATTCTACAGATTCTGGTCTTTATGGTGAGCAAAGTAGTATCTTTCATACTCTAGACAAGGTTGGCCCTGTTGAATTAGCTACAATGTCTTTTGGTCAAAGACTAAATATAACACCTCTTCAAATGATTACTGCAATTTCTTGCGTTGTAAATGATGGTATTTTGATGAAACCTAGAATTGTAAAACAGGTTACAAATACTGAAACTGATTCTGTAAGCGAAATCCCTACAGTTGAAGTTAGACAGGTTCTTTCAAAAAAAACTACAGATAGTGTAAAATCTATGATGGAATCTGTTGTTACTCAAGGAACTGGTAAACATGCAGCAGTTACTGGATATTCAATTGGTGGCAAAACTGGAACTTCTGAACCTATAGAGAGTAAAAAAGAGGAAGGTTTTGTAGCGTCTTATGTTGCAATTTCTCCTGTTGAAGATACACAGGTAGTTTTATTACTTACTTTATATGATCCTAAAGGAGATAGTTATCAAGGTGGACAAGTTGCAGGGCCTGTTGTATCTCAAATGTTATCTGAAATTTTACCTTATTTGGGTATCCCTTCAAGTATTACTAGTTCTACAGAAATAAATAAAGATTTAATTATTGTACCTGATATTAGAAAAAAGACTGTTGCTGAGGCTGAAAAAACTTTAAAAAATTCTGGATTTAATGTAAAAACTTATGTAAATGGTGATAGTAATATTATTCTTGTAGAAGATCAAATGCCAAAACCTGGTGTTTCTTTACCTAAAGATTCTATAATTATTCTATATGGTAAGGGAAGCGATATTTCTACTTCTGTTACTGTTCCAGATTTGAAAGGTATGAGTTTGGCAGAAGCTACTACTACTTTAAAAAATAAGAATCTAAATATAAGTGTTGAGGGTATTGGGAATGTAATTACTCAAGATTATGCTAAAGATGAAAAAGTTCCTGAAGGTACTATTATAAATGTTACTTTAAAACAGACTTTAAAAGATGCACACTAGTTGTTTTATGGGCTGATTATATCAGTCCATTTTTTCATTCTTCCAGTATTCATCTAATAAATTATCTAATTTTTTTATTTTTTCATATTTTTTTAATACTTTGTTTATATATTCTTTTTTGTTTCCTAACATATATGTTATCCAAGCACTTTCTTTATTAAAGCTTGATACTATATTTTCATTAAACTTTGGTAATTCTATGACATGCATTTCATAGATCTCTATTTTTCCGTCTTTGTTTGGATTGCTTTTTATTAATATTCTTTGATGATAATTTTTTGATTTAAAATATTTGAAATCTAATATATTTATTGTAATTGTCTCTTCTATTTTTGTATTATACTTATGTTCTAACTGGTTTTTGTGAATTTGTGCATAATATATTAACATTTTATTTTTTATATAATATCCATCTATTATTTGAATCCCAATATTTATTTCTTTTTCTTTAGTTGTTTTTATTCTGACATCTGCTACTCCAAATTTTTCTTCTGATGGTAAATATTTTTCTTTACTTTTTAAATAGGGATTTAAATGTATTTCTTCTATTTTAATATTTAAAAAGGCTTCTATAAAATCTTGTATTATATCTAAATTTTTTTCTTGATTTAAAACTTTTCTTAGTACAAAGTTACTATTTGAAATAAAACTTCTATTCATTGATTAAAAAAATTATCCTCCTTGTATTGAAATTTAAATTATATAATTTCTTAAAGTATATTTGCTATTCCTATTGTTTGTCAATATTTTTTTTTATATTTTGACATTTTTCATCGCATTTTTCGACAGAAAAATCAGAAGGTATTACTATATTTTTATACCTTCTTTTCTTTCTAGCATTTTAACTAATTGTTCTATACTTTCTTTTGGAGTAGATGCTCCTGCCATTATTCCTATTTTATTATACTTTTCAATTTCTTCATAATTTAATTCTTCAGGTGTTTCAATATGATATGCATTATTACAGTTTTTCTTAGATATTTCAAACAATTTATTAGTGTTTGAACTGTTTTTTCCACCTATTATAATCATACAATCAACCTTTTTTGATATTTCATCTGTTTCTTTTTGCCTTAGTTCTGTTGCTATACATATTGTATTTTTTACTATAATTTTACTTTTTCCTAATCTTTCTTTTATTTTATTTTGTATATCAGCAAATTTTTTTACACTAAAAGTAGTTTGTGCTATAATTAAGGCTTTTTTTAGTTTGCTTTTTTCATAATTTTTAATTGCTTCTTCCAAGTCACTTTCTTCTTCTATAATAAAATAATTATTTCCACAATAACTTATTGTACCTATAATTTCTGGATGATCATTTTTTCCACATAAAAATATAAAATAATCATTTTTAGCATATTTCCAAGCTATTTTATGAACCCTAGTAACTTTTGGACATGTAAAGTCTTTTATTTCTATTCCTTTTTTTTCTAATTTATGATAAATATAATTTGGAATTCCATGAGCTCTAATTATTAATTTAGAATTGGTATCGTTTATTTGATTATAATCATCAATAAATTCTACTCCCATTTTTTCTATTTTATTTATTACTTGTTTATTATGTGTTAATTCTCCTAAACAATAGATTTTACTTTTTTTACTATTTACTTCATTTATCGTACTTTCAACTGCTCTTTGGACTCCAAAACAAAAACCAGCAGTTTTTCCAAGTATTATTTCCATTAATCTATCTTCCTTTTATTTTTCTATCATATTTAATATCTCTTGCTTTAGTGTATTTACCATTTCTTCTTGACTTACTTTTTTTATTATTTCTCCTTTTTTAAATAGTAAACCTTCCTTTATTCCACCAGCAATCCCTATATCTGCTTGTCTTGCTTCCCCTGGTCCATTTACACTACATCCCATTACTGCAACTGTGATATTTGATTGTATTGTTTGTAAAAACTCTTCAATTTGTTTTGCTACTGGAATTAAGTCTATTTGTGTTCTTCCACATGTTGGACATGCTATTAAAGTTGGCGTTTCATTATAAAGTTTGCAGTCTTTTAATATTTCTTTAACTACTTTTATTTCTTTGATTGGATCATCTGAAAGTGAAACTCTAATTGTATCTCCTATTCCTTGTCTTAATAAATATCCTAGGCCTATACTAGATTTTATTGTACCACTAAATTCTGTTCCTGCTTCTGTTATCCCTAGATGTAATGGACAATTAAATTCTTTTGATGCCTTTTCATAACTTTCTATGCATAGATCAATATCAGATGCTTTTAAGGATATCATGTAATCATGAAAATCTAGTTTTTCTAATATGTTTATATGTCTTCTAGCACTTTGAACCATTGCATTTGCAGTTGGTTTTCCATTATTTTTCTCTAATAAGTCTTTTTCTAAGGAACCTCCATTTATTCCTATTCTGATTGGTACTTTTTTTTCTTTACATTTTTCTACAACTATTTTTACTCTTTCTTCTGAACCTATGTTTCCTGGGTTGATTCTTACTTTATCAACTCCTGCTTCTAAGGCTTGTAAGGCTATTTTGTAATCATAGTGTATATCAGCTACAATTGGTATATTGATTTTACTTTTTATTTCTTTTATTGCTTTTGCATCTTCTAGGTCTAAACATGCAACTCTTATTATTTCACATCCTGCTTTTTGTAATTTTAGAGTTTGGTTTACTGTTGCTTCAACATCTTTTGTTTTTGTGTTACACATAGATTGTATTACTACTTTGTTTTGTCCTCCTATTGCTACGTTTCCTACCATTATTTGTTTTGTATTTTCTCTATCCATTTTTTATTCCTTTTTTATATTAATATTTACAGAACAAATCGTAAATCCTTAACTTTAACATAATTTTAACTTTTCTCTTTGTCTTTCCATTAATTTGTTCATGTGTGAAATTCTCGCCAGAAAATTTCTGTACAATTAAGTTTTCTATAATATGAAAGTGTGACTTTCTTATTATAGAAAATAAAAGTAGACTTATCTATTACTAGACGTCTACTTCTATTTTCTATTTATCTGCTATGTAGTAACCTACTCCTCTTTTTGTCATTAATATTTTTGGCATAGAAGTATCTCGTTCTATTTTTTCTCTTATTCTTCTTACTGTAACATCTACTGTTCTTATATCTCCATAGTATTCGTATCCCCATACCTTTTCTAGTAGTGTTTCTCTTGTTACTACTTGCTCTGGTTGAGATGCTAAGAATTTTAATACTTCAAATTCTCTTAGTGTTAAATCTATTATTTCTCCTCTTACTTTTACTTCGAATTTGTCTAAATCTAGTTGTAAGTCTCCTACAACTATTTTGTTTTCCTTTTGTTTAGCTTCTGTTGTTTGGTTTATTGTTTGTATTTCGCTTACTACTTCTATTTTTCTTAAGTTTGCTTTTACTCTTGCTACTAATTCTCTTACACTAAATGGCTTTGTTATGTAATCGTCTGCTCCTAATTCTAATCCTAAAATTTTGTCAATTTCACTGTCTTTTGCTGTTAACATGATTATTGGTACATTTAATGAATTTTTTATTCTTTTACATACTGATAATCCATCTAGTTTTGGTAGCATTATATCTAATAATATTAAGTCTGGCTTTTTTTCTAGTGCTACATCAATTGCAGTTATTCCATCACTTGCTTCTATTGTGTTATATCCTTCTTTTTGTAAGTTGTATACTAATATGTCTACTATTGGTTGTTCGTCATCTACTATTAATATAGTTCTTGTGTCTCTTTCAATTTCATTATCCACAAAAATTCCGCCTTTCTATATTTAGCTTTATTTTTATATCCTAGTTATATCATAAATGCTTTTATTATACAAGTTTTTTGGCTAATTTTCTTTTTTATTTAGTTAAGGTTTATACTTAGGATAATTTTGATTTTAAATACCTTAACTTTATCTATTACTCTTATTTTATATCTTAGATATTTCTTAGTGTTACACTATAATTTAAATTATTTATTATTATTTTTAGCTTCTTTTATTTTTTCTAGTGCAGTTGCTAATTGATCTGGACATGATGTTCCTCTCCTTCCACATGGAATTCCTTTTAGTCTTTTTATTGCTTCATCTATTTTCATGCCTTGTATTAAGTTTGATACTCCTACTGTATTTCCTGCACATCCTCCTTGTATTGTTACTTTTTTTATAATTTCTCCCTCAATTTCTATTATCATTTCTTGAGAACATACTCTTTCACTTGGTGTAAATCTATATTCCATCTTCTTTTTTCTCCTTTCTTTTTTTATTTATTTTTCTTCTGTAGCTAATTTAATATGGACGTCTTCTAACTGTTCTTTTGATACTTTAGATGGTGCCCTCATTAATAGGTCTTTTGCTCTTTTGTTTTTTGGAAAGGCTATTATTTCTCTTATATTTTGTGAATCTGCTATCAACATTACTAGTCTATCAACTCCTGGGGCCGCTCCCGCATGTGGTGGTGTTCCATATTGAAAAGCATTAAATAATGCTCCAAATCTATCTTTTACATCTTCTTCCGTATATCCTGCTATTTCAAAGGCTTTTACCATTATTTCTGGACTATGATTTCTTACTGCTCCTGATGCCATTTCATATCCATTACATACTAAATCATATTGATATGCTAATATTTCTAATGGATTTTTGTTATTTAAAGCATCTAATCCTCCTTGTGGCATTGAAAATGGGTTATGACTAAAATCAATTGTTCCTTCATCTGATAATTCATACATTGGAAAGTCTACTATAAAACAGAATTTGTATACATCTTTTTCTATTAGGTCAAGTCTTTTTCCTAATTCTATTCTGACTAATCCTGCAATTTTTTGTGCCTTTTCATATTCATCTGCTATAAAGAAAATACTGTCTCCATTTTTTACGTTATATTTTTCTTGAAGTTTTACTTTTATTTCTTCTGTTATAAATTTAGAAATTCCTCCAGCTATTGTTCCATCTTTTTCAACCTTAGCCCATGCTAAACCTTTTGCTCCTACTTCATCACTTGTTGCAAATTCTCCCATTTTATCAAAGAACTTTCTTCCTTGTTCTGCTCCATTATTTACTACTATAATCCTTATTGTTTTATTTTTAAAAGCATTAAATTCTGAATCTTTAAATAATTCTGTTACATCTTGTATTATCAAGGGATTTCTTAAATCTGGTTTGTCTATTCCATATTTCTCCATTGCTTCTTTATATGGAATTTTTATAAATGGTCCTTCATCTACTTTCCAATTAGTATATTTTTTGAAAGTATATGGTATTACCTCTTCTATTACTTTAAATACATCTTCTTGTTTTGCAAAACTCATTTCAAAATCTAATTGGTAAAATTCTCCTGGTGCTCTATCTGCCCTTGGATCTTCATCTCTAAAACATGGTGCTATTTGATAGTATTTATTAAATCCTGATACCATTAGTAATTGTTTGAATTGTTGCGGTGCTTGTGGAAGTGCATAAAACTCTCCTGGGTTTAATCTACTTGGTACTAAATAGTCTCTTGCTCCTTCTGGAGATGAATTTGCTAAAATTGGTGTTTGTATTTCTGTAAAATTTAATTCATCCATTTTGTCTCTTAGGGTTTTTAAAATTTTAGATCTTAATAATATATTGTTGTGTAATTTTTCGTTTCTTAAATCTAGAAATCTATATTCTAGCCTTAAGTCTTCTCTTACTTCTTGGTCTGTATTTATTTCAAAGGGTAATATGTTCTTACATTTTCCTAAAACTTCTATTTTATTTGCTATTATTTCTATTTCTCCTGTTGATATTTTTGTATTTTTACTACTTCTTTCCACAACTTTTCCGTACTATGTGGATACAACTTTCTGTTGTTAATTGTTTTGCTTGTTCTTGAAGTTTTTCTTCATTTATTACTATTTGTGTTATACCAAATTCGTCTCTTAAGTCTATAAAGACCATTCCACCTAAGTTTCTAATTTTTTGTATCCATCCAGCTAATTCTACTTCTGTGTCTATATCTTTTATGTTTAATTCTCCACAGTTTTTTGTTCTATACATTTTTTTCCTCCATTTTCATTTTGCTTTATATAATAGCATATTTTTTATTAAATATCAATTATTTTAAATCAATAGCTTAAATTTTCATTATTATTAATTTATTCTGCTTACTCTCAAAGTTTTGTAATTATTTATTATTTTTGTTACTTCTCACACTATTCTTAACTATATAAACAAATACTTGCTCTACTTGAAAAAAAGTTTACAAAATGCTATTATAAAATTAGTAATAATAAAAAAGGAGACAAATATGGCAAATAACACTTTTGATTTTTATGATAAAACAAGTTTAAAATCTTATAACTTAGATCAGACAATGAGATATCAACTAAATATGCTAGACAGTTTAGATGTATTCACAAGAAAACACTGCGAAAATGTAGCTAATTTAACCTGTAGACTATGTGAATACTTGCATTGTAATAAATCTTTTACTCAATATTGTACAATATGTGCATATTTACATGACCTTGGAAAACTATTTATACCAGCAAATATTTTACAAAAACCTGGAAAATTAACACAAGAAGAGTATGACATTATGAAAACACATACAACCTTAGGTTATAATATGTGTATGAAAGATTTAGAATTAAGACCCTATGCAAATGGTGCTTTATACCACCATGAGGCCTTAAATGGAAGTGGATATCCTCAAGGTCTAACAAAAAAAGATATACCTTACGAGGGTCAAATAATTAGAGTTGCTGATGAATATGATGCAATAGTAAGTAAAAGACAGTATAAATCACATATTGGTATATCAGAAACTTTAAAGATTTTAATTGAAAATACAAAACCAAGTAAATCAGAAGCCTTAAATAATATTGCTCAAAACACTAAATTAGGAAAAAATAATCCTGTAGTAGTAAGAACTTTATTTAAAGTAGTAATTGATGACATTGGTTACGAAATTTCACTAACTCAAAGTTACATAGATGAATTAAAAGAACATATAAAAAGATTAGAACAGGCTCAAAAATATAAAGAAAAGATGAACAATTCAAAAAAAGAAAAAGACAAAAGCTTTTATTTAGAAGGAATAAAATTACTTTTATTAAAAGATGAAACCTTAGAAAATCTTGAAATTATTTATCAAGAATATAAACAAGCCTATGAAACAAGAAAAAAAATAATTGACAATTTATATAATGAAATTAAAATTATAAAAAAACTAAAAGTTTAATGATTCTGGGGACGGAGGAAAAAATCATCAAATTCTTTTAAGATGATTTTTTCCTCCGTCCCCAGAATCATTAATCTTCTAGTCCAAAACTTACTCCTAAAGCATTATTTACTTTATCTATTATTTTTTCGTCATCTATATGACCTATTTTTTCTTTTAATCTGCTTTTATCTATTGTCCTAATTTGCTCTGCAAGTACTACAGAATTATTCTTTAAACCACATGAAGAGGAATCTATCTCAATATGTGTTGGTAATTTTGTTTTTCCCATTTGTGATGTTACTGCTGCTGCAATTACTGTTGGGCTATATTTATTTCCTAAGTCATTTTGAATTATTAATACTGGTCTGATTCCTCCTTGTTCTGAACCTACTACAGGGCTTAAATCAGCATAAAACATATCTCCTCTTCTTATTTGCATATTCTTCACTCCTACTTAGCATATTGTCAAGTATGTTTTTTTGATTTTAAATATTAGTTGAAGTAAAGAAATAATCTATTTAATTTAAACTATTTACATCTACCTCTGTATATTTTATGTAAATAGTAGAATTATTGTTATTGTCTTTTATTTCCATTTGCAAGGGTTTTCCAGTAGACTTATCTATGTAAAGTACTTTATTTTTTGTATTACGTGCATTTTTATCATCTACTGTATTCATTATTATTTTATCATCTTTTTCTTCATATGCTGATTTAGGACTATTTTTATAATTTTCTATAAAAGCTTCTAAGTCTAATATATTATCTGCTACATAATTGTATTTTTCAAATACTGTACTTAAATTTAATTTCGTATTTTCAATTTTAAGACCTTCTTGTGATTTTATTATTTTAACTCCTTGAATATTTGTTGGTTCAATTACTTCTTGATTGTTTATTTCGTCTTTCTTGTATTGTTGTTTGATTTTGTATTTATTCTCATTTTTGTTGCTTTTTACTTCTACATCTATTTCCGCTTCATATGAACTAATATTTAAAATGTAATCAACAATTTCTTGACTACTACTATTATTTCCAATTTTATATTTTTTAGCCCCCTTATTATTAAAAAATATAAAAAAAGTTAAAATACTTATTAGTATAATTACTAAAATTATTATAAAAATGCTTATCTTTTTCAAATTTTACCTCCATAAAAAAATGTAAACAAGAATTTGTACACACTTGTAATTATTACAAACTCTAGCTTCAACCATAATTATCTTCTATAGAATAGAACAAATAAGAAGATTAAAGATTTTTTTTAATTTGTTCTCGCCCGATTTGAGTTTTCGACTGTAAGGAGAAAATCTCAAAGGGCTAGCGATTGTAGCTTTTATACAATAGGAAAGTATAACCTTCCTATTATATAAAAAAATAGTGAATTTTTATTCACTACATTTTTATTCTATATTGTTTTAAAATATTCATTAATTGCATTAAGTAACTCTTGTTCTGTTTCAATTGTATTTATATTTCTTCTAAATTCACTCGAATTTTTTAAATTTTTCGTATACCATGCAATATGTTTTCTCATTTCTTTTATAGCAATTTCTCCTTTTTCTTTAATTGCTAATTTTATATGTTCTCTTATTATTTGTAATCTTTCTTCGTTTGATGGTTTTTCTATTTTTTTTCCTGTTTCTAAATAGGTCTTTATTTCTTTAAAAATCCATGGATTTCCAAGCGTTCCTCTTCCCAGCATTATAGCATCTGCCTTTGTTTCCTCAAACATCTTCTTTGCCGTCATTTCATTAATTGCATCTCCATTTCCAATAACTGGAATAGAAACACTTTCCTTGACTTTTTTTATTATATTCCAATCGGCATTTCCTGTATAAAATTCACTTCTTGTTCTTCCATGTACTGTAATAGCAGAAATCCCTACTTCTTCTGCTATTTTTGCGATTTCTACTGCTACGATATGCTCCTTATCCCAACCTTTTCTTATCTTTAAAGTCACTGGTACTCTTGAATTTTTTATAACTGCTTGCATTATTTTTTTTGCTTTTTCTAAATCTAATAATAATTTACTGCCATCTCCATTTTTTACAACCTTTGGTGCTGGACATCCCATATTTATATCTATAATATCTGCTATTTGACTTACATATTCTGCTGCATATCCCATTGATTCTTCATCACTTCCAAAGATTTGCATACTTATTGGGTGTGTTTCTCCTTTGGTATTTAGTAATCTTCTAGTTTTTTGGTCATTATAAAATATTGCTCTACTGCTTGCCATTTCTGTACATACCATACCTGGTTCAAATTTTTCACATATTATTCTAAAAGGCAGGTTTGTTATACCTGCCATTGGTGCTAATATTAAATTATTTTTTAATTCTACATTTCCAATTTTTAATTTGTGTATAAACATTTTTTTCTCCTGATGATTATTCTGTTTATTTTACGAATATTGTTTTTTGTCTTTTACTACTAATATTTATAAGTATCCCTATACATAAAAAGTTTGTAATTAAAGAACTTCCTCCATAGCTAATAAATGGAAGTGGTACTCCTGTTATTGGTAATATTCCCATTACCATTCCAACATTTTCTATTACATGAAATAAAAAAATTCCTGTAATTCCTGTTGCAATAAGTGATCCTGCTTCGTCTTTTGCCGTTTTTGCAATATATAAACATTTTATAATTAAAAATACATATAATACAATTACTGTAGCTGCTACTACAAATCCCATTTCTTCTCCTATTACTGCAAATATAAAGTCTGTTGTTTTTGGATATAGAAATCCTAATTGGGTTTGGTTTCCTTTTAGTAGTCCCATTCCTGTGAGACCTCCTGCTCCTATAGCAAGTTTTGATTGTATTATGTTATATCCTGAACCTCTTGGATCTGATTCTGGATTTATAAATATGTCTATCCTTTTTTTAGCATGTTCTGGTAATATAAAATTGTATAACAACGGTATTGCTATTATTACTAATAAACTAGTTATTATTATATACTTTTTGTCAATTCCAGCAGCAATCAATATTAATGCTATTGCTACTATAAATGCAGTTGCTGTTCCATAGTCTGGTTGTTTTATGATTAATAAAATTGGAACTCCTACTATTGCTAATATTATTAGTAGTTTTGTTATTCTATTAATTTCGTTTTTTCCTTTTTCTTGAATTTTTGTAATTGCATATGCTAAAAATAGAATTACAGATATTTTTGAAAATTCTCCTGGTTGAAGCGAGAATGCTCCTATAGGAAACCAACTTGTAGCACCATTTATTGGAGTTGTAAAAAAAACTGCAATTAATAATAATATCGATCCTCCATACAGGAAGGGTGATATTTTTACTAAAAATTCATAGTCTACCATCATTACAAATATCATACACATAATACTAACTATTAACCATATAACTTGTTTATTAAAATCATCATGTTCTGTCTGTTGGGTTGCAGAAAATAATGCAACTAGTCCTATTATGCTTAGAATTATTGCAAGTATTATAAGGCTCCATTCTACATTTTTAAATTCCCTTTTTCTCATTTAAACTCACTTTTCTTTATTTATTTTTGTACTATTTCTTCTGTTTTGTTTTCCTCTTCTTGTTCTTTAGAGGTTTCCTTTTCTATCTCTTTTTTATCTTCTAAATTTTTTTCTTGTTCTGTTTTTTCTTCTTGTTCTGTTTTATTATTTTTTTGTATTTCTTCTTTATTTTGCTCTTTATTTTCCTTTTTTTTATCTATTTGTTCTTCATCTTTATTGTTTTCTTGCTTAACTGTTTTTTCTTGTTCTAAGTTTATTTTTTTTGTGTCATTTTTTATGTTTATTATTGGTATATTTGCATACAAGGCTGGTGCTCCACTTGTTCCATCTTCGTTTTCTCTATTTGTTAGTCTTACATCTATTTCCTTTTCGTCTACATCTATATACTTTTTTATTACTTCTATTATTTCTTGTTTCATTAGTTCTAAAAAGTCTGCAGATACGTTGGCTCTATCTTGCATTAGTACTAGATGTAATCTTTCTTTTGCAGCATCTTTTGAATTTGTTGTTTCTTCTTTCTCTGCTTTATTTAATTTTTTAAAAAATCTCATTATGCTTTCAAACATTTTCTTTTTACCCCCATATTGTTATTGTTTTTTGAATAGGTTCTTTATTATTGCAAAAAATCTGCTTTCTTTTCCTGGTATGGTAACTTCTATTTTTTCTCCTAGTACTCTTTTCGCAATTTCAAGGTACGCTTTTCCTGATGGTGCTTTTCTGTTTTGTATTACTGGCTCTCCTTTATTTGTTTGTGTTATTATGTATTCATCATCTGGTACTACACCTATTAGTTCTATTGATAATAAGTCTACTATGTCATCTACATCCATCATTTCGCCTTTTTTTACCATGTTAGGTCTTATTCTGTTTATTATTAGTTCTGGATTTTTTATTTCTGATGCTTCTAATAATCCTATTATTCTGTCTGCATCTCTTATTGCTGAAATTTCTGCTGTTGTTACTACTATTGCTCTATTGGCTCCTGCTATTGCATTTTTAAAACCTTGCTCTATTCCCGCTGGACAGTCTATTAGGATATAGTTAAATTCTTCTTTTAACTTTTCTATTAGATTTTTCATTTGTTCTTCGTTTACAGCACTTTTGTCTCTTGTTTGTGCTGCTGGTAGTAGGTATAATTCTTTGAATCTTTTGTCTTTTATTAGTGCTTGTCTTAATTTGCATTTTTCTTCTACTACGTCTACTATGTCATATACTATTCTATTTTCTAATCCCATAACAACGTCTAGGTTTCTAAGCCCTATGTCTGTGTCTATTAACACTACTTTTTTTCCCTCTAAGGCTAAACTTGAACCTAAATTTGCTGTTGTTGTTGTTTTTCCTACTCCACCTTTTCCTGATGTTATTACTATTACTTCTCCCATTTTTTTCCTCCTTAGGATCTAAAAAACACTTATTTTTAACATTTATATGATATAACGAAAATGCTAAAAAGTCAATCTGTTTATAGCTTCAAGTTTCGACTTTTTGTAAGTGAGGGTTATAATTCGGTAAATAGCTATTAAACTAAGCTCCCTAAGTCCTACAAATCTTGATTTTTTAGTGGGAATTTATTTTATATAAAGGAAGAAAATATCTAAAATATTTATGAAAATTCGAATGCAACTGGAAAATATTTAGAAATTCTTTTCATATAAAATGAGGGATGTTCAAGGCAAAACTACACTATTATCCATTTCTCATAAATTTCTCGGCTACCTTTCGTTACGTCAACAAATTCTATAACAAAAGTCACAACTATACCCGAAAACAGGACCCTTTATGACTTTTGTTTTAGAATTTGTATGCCTACTACAGTCGCATTCGTAATTTATTCTAAATGGATAATAGTGTAGTTTTGAACGTGAAAGAGGCGCATTTTATATGATTAGAATTTCTTAATATTTGTAAGGCGGCCGAGAATTTGAATAAATATTTTAGATATTTTTCTTCCCTTTATTTAATTATCTACCCTAAAAA
>CAMXQV010000031.1 GCA_947245515.1 uncultured Clostridium sp.
TAGAATATTATTGTAGTTCTTTGTAATATTTTTGTAATATGATTAAATTTCCATGTATTTTTTATAAAAGTTATTGATTTTTTTTTTATTGTATGTTATAGTATATAGGTATTTAAATTATATAATTTTTTCGAGGTGTAGCGCAGTTGGTAGCGCGCGTGGTTTGGGACCATGAGGTCGCAGGTTCGATCCCTGTCACCTCGACCATTCTTTTATAGAGTAAAACTTAGAAATAGCAAGCGTTTTATAGTTTGCTATTTCTTTTTTCTCTATCAAAAGTGACGAAAAGGTGACGAATTTATAAAAAAGTTGATTTATCTTCAGCAATAAGGTATCATAATAGTATATAATAAAAAAATAGTTGGAGATTTGAAATGAAAGAAACTAAATCAAAAAGTAAAAAGCAGTATATGATTATTGGAATTATATTGCTAATTTCTATAATAGTGCTGTATATATTAAATAATATTTCTTGTAATAAGCTATACATATCAAAATATTATGATAACATTGGAATAAATGAAGAATTATTAAATGTAATTTATTTTAATGTAGGACAAGCTGATAGCACCTTTATAACGATTAATGGTTATAATATGTTAATAGATACTGGAAATGATTCAGATGGATATTATATAGTAGATTTTTTAAAGGCTCAAAATATAAATAAAATTGATTATTTAATACTAACTCATTATGATGAAGATCATATTGGAGGAGCATATAAGATAATAAATGAATTAAATGTAAATGTTATTTATGCTCCTACTGGAGCTAGTACTACAGAAGCTTATAACAATTTAGTACAATCAGCAAAAAATAAAGTTACAATTGATACAAGCTTAAAAGCATCAAATGATATTACATATAGTTTGCGGAAATGCTACATGGAAAGTTTTAAATATAAATGGGAATAAGTTAAATGACTCATCTATTGTTATAGAATTATCTTATAATAATACTAAATATTTATTTATGGGAGATGCTACAACAACTGTAGAGAGTTCTAAAATATGGAATAAAGTTGATGTATTAAAAGTAGGTCATCACGGTTCATCTTCTAGCACTAGCCAAGATTTTATAAGTCAAGTAAGTCCTAAATATGCTATTATTTCAACTAATGGTAGGTATGGTCATCCAAGTGATGAAGTTTTAGATAGATTGTCAAATATAAGAGCAAAAATATATAGAACGGATAAAAATAATACTATATGGATTACAAGTAATGGAGATGAGATAAAAGTAAATGAATTAGATTATAGTATGGATGGTACTCGGAAGAAAACAATCAATGATATTAAGAAAGTATTTATATGCTTTCTTTTTTTTCGGTCTTTATAACATGATATAATCCATCATCTTGCAATTGTAATTTACTAAATCCATCATCAGCATTTTCTAATTCCGGAACACAGACCATTTCTTTAGGAAAATCAAATAATTCATGATGTAAATAGCATTGCACATAATCTTTTTCAATTTCATTAATTTCGAATAATGTGTCTTTGGGTAATTTTGTTAGTCGATATTTTACATCCGATTTGATTAAATAATCTTGTAATTCATGAATAAAATTGTCAATAGTTGTATTTTTTATTTTATCATGTAGTGATAAGTCGAGAGAATGTACCACGTCATATAAACCGTTGCCAATAGAATTAAATAGGTCATTCATAGTCTGAACACCTCCTTTAGAATAAAATTTTTTTATTTTGCTTATCCTCAAACTGCATATTAGAAATAAACTGATTGTAATTATACTATCTAATAATAGAATTTTCAATAAAATTAATAATATTTTAGAAAGATAGAAGCGGATATTATGAAATTTCTTCCGCTTCTTTTAAAGATTTTATATTTAAAAATGTATCCATTTTATTAGCAACATCTTTAAATTCGTTATCAAAAAAATGAGAATAAATATTATGAGTAATCGAAACATTAGAATGTCCTGCTCTTTTACTTATTATTTGAGTTTGTATCCCACTATTTATTTGTAATGATATACTAGTATGTCTTAATCCATGAAAAGTAATGTCTTTTAAGTTATATTTTTTAATAATTTGTTTTAATATTTTATATGGCCTGTCTGGATGCATATCTTCTCCATAATCTGTAGTAAATACCCTTTTTGAATTTTTCCATTCAGAGCCTAATAACATTTGCTGTTTATATTGTTCTTTTTTATATTGTCTCAATATTTGCATTGTAGTAGGTGCGATATATATAATTCTATTACTTGTATCTGTTTTAGTACTTTTTTCAAAAGTTCCATACCCTGCTACGTATTGTGTTGCTTTATTTATATTTATAGTAGATTTTTCAAAGTCTATATCTTCCCAGTTAAGCCCTGTTATTTCTCCACGCCTGCAACCACTATCAATGGCAAGTAATATAATTGCTTGATACTTAATAGATTCATTTTTCAGTACATTTAGTAATTTCTCAACATCTTCAGGAGAATAGCATTGAATTTCTTTTTTATGTACTTTAATAGGAATTACATTTTTATTCGGATTATTATATAAATATCCCCATTTAACAGCACAATTTAAGATTTCTGATATTAAAGTATAATGATGTTTTATAGTTTTTTCAGAATATCCTTCCTTATTTTTTCCCTTCCCTTTACAAGTCTTTAATTCATTATAAAAGTCCTCTAAAATTTTAACATTTATATCTTTAACTTTTATGTGTCCAATACTTTGCTTAATATTATTACAATTACGGTTATATTCTGTATATGTTTTTATTCCTATATTGTTTTTAATATATTTCAGCCATTCATCTATTAATTCAGTCATAGTAATTTTGTTTTTTCTTACATAAGTGTTATTTTTCAATTGCAACTTTATTTCATTTTCACGAAGTATGGCTTCTTTTTTAGTTCCTATATATGTTTCTATGTGCCTAATTCTTTTATTACCATTATATCCAATAGGAACATCAATTTTATATTTATTCTTTTCAAGTTCTTTTATTGACATTTTTATCACCTTCTTTATTTTGCAATACTGTTTAAGAATGTAGATAATTCTGTATTAATCTCATATTTTAATATTTTATTTGTTCTTTCAATTTCATCTAATAGGTTACTCATAATTTGTCTTAAATTGTTACACCAATAAACAAAATCTTCATCATAAGATTTACAATCCTTTAGTGATGTAAAGCTTAATGTTAAATCATCTAAAAAAAGATTATAATTAATATATTTATAAATATTAGCATTCTCTTTAAAGTAGTTTTCAATATCAATATGTAATTGTTCTAATTCGTCTATATACACCTCTATTAACATATCTTTATACTCTTTTGAAAGCAAATTAATAAATTGTCTTACATTTTTGTATAAGTATTCCTTGATATTTATTAGTAAATCAATTTTAGAAATAAAACTTATACAAAATTTATTTTCTAAAAATACATTAAAAGAAAGTGGAAGTTTCTTTATATTTTCTATTGATTTATTCGATAAGCCTAATTCTTTTGAATAATCCGCTTGTTGTATATTTTTCAAATACACAATATCCATGTGATCATTTAATAATGATTCTACTGTAATTCCAAAAAAATCTGCTAATTTTTTTGCATTTTTGCTTTCTGGAATAGTTTTATTAGTTTCATATGCTCTAATAGACTGTATAGAGATTCCTGTATCCGCTTCTAAATTTGCTTGAGTATACTTTTTATCAATAGTAGACTTATCTTCTCGCAATTCTTTTAATTTTTCACCTGTAGTTTTTATAACTAAATCTCCACCAAAAAACTGTAAAACCTTATCCATTAAAGGACTTTCTTCATATTCCTTGCTCATTATTACCACCTATCAAAATATATTTTATAAAATAACATCTATTTTATTGACATTTAATAATTAGTATGGTAATATTCAAATAGTGTTATTGTTATTTTATCTATTTTAATATATATTATTGTTGTTGTCAATAATTTTAACAAAATTTATATGAGGAGGTATTGAAAATGGCAAATTTAGATATAAGAGAGGCAATTAAAACAGCTGGAATAAAATATTGGCAAGTAGCTCGTGAATATGGAATTACAGATGGAAACTTTTCAAAATTGCTAAGAACAGAATTACCTAATGATAAAAAGACTAAGATATTTAATATTATAAATCAAGTCAAAAAGGAGGGATAAAATTTATGGAGGTTATGAATGTAAAGGAACTGGCAAAATATTTACATTGTAGTATTATGAGTATTCGAAGAATGATTTATAATAAAGAGATTCCATACTTCATGGTAGGAAATAGATATTTATTCAAAAAATCTTCAATTGACTCGTATGTTGCTAATTGTGAAGTGACAAATATGCAATTGCCATATACTACAGAAATAAGAAATATTAAATAAAGAAGGGATATACAATGGATAAAATAAAAAAGGTGGGATTTTATAATGTTCGCAAAAACTATCTTATAAAATCTCACATAAATAACTTAGCTAAGCTATTCTTCTTTATTTTACTATGTTTTTATGAAAATATCAATGCTTGGAGGTGAAAAAATGGAGAATAGCGAATTATATGATCAGTTAACAGAAGCAGGATTTACACCTTATGGTGAAATTGAAGACTTGACTATAGATACTATATTAAAAGAAGAAGTATTCGAGCATCTATTTTCAATTAACAACCCTGTACAGAGAGAACAACAGCTAGCTAAACTGGAACAAAAAGCACAAGAATTAAATGTAAAACCTAATTTTAAAAGAATTTATAAACAATATCAAAAATTGAATACTCAAAGTAAAGAATTAAAAACACATAATGAAATAGCACAAGAGTTATTAAAAAACAATCATATTGTAGTTTATGAAAATAGCTTATATATTTATAAAGATGGTGTGTATATAGATAATGAAACTTTTATATATACTAAAATCATTGATATATGTAAAGAGGCAAATACAAGCTTGAGAAAAGAAGTATACAATTATTTGTTATTAATAGCACCTAAAGTAGAAATAAACAATACTAATATTATCAACTTTAAAAATGCATTATTTAATTTAGATACTAGACAAATATTACCACATACTCCAGACTTTTTTTCTATAAATCAGATAAATGTAAATATTAAAAAAGTTGTTTCATCTAATATAGCTATAGATAATTTTCTAAATACTATTACTTGTTACAATAGTGAAAGAAAAAAAGCCATTTTGGAAATGATTGGATATGCAATGACGACTAGTATAAAAATGCAAAGAGCATTTGTTTTGTATGGGAAAACAGCAGACAATGGAAAATCTACATTATTACAACTTATTGAATCAGTAATAGGAAAAAACAACATTAGTCATGTAACAATGCATGATTTAAGTAATAATAAATTTAGTATTGCAGAAGTAAGAGGAAAATTAGTAAATATTTCTTCAGAAATGACTAAAGAATTTCTAAAGGATATAAGTATTTTTAAAGAATTAGTTACTGGAGACATGATAGCAATAGAAGAAAAGTTTAAATCCAGACAAAACATTAAACCTTATGCAAAACTTATATTTACAGCAAATGAATTGCCTAAAGTTTCAGATACAACTAATGGATATTATAGAAGACTTTTTATAATTCCTTTTGAAGCGGAATTTACAGAAAAAGAAAAAGCAAATTTTAATTTTAATGAATTACTAATAAATGAAGCTTTAGAATATTTAGCCTACATATCTATTAACAGTTACTGTAATATTAAAAATAGTTTTACAAATGAAACGGAAAGTATACAAATAGTAGAATTATATAAAATAGAAAATAATAATGTATTATCATATTTGAAAGATCCAGATAATATAAAATTTCTTACTAGAAATAGTAATATTCGATATAAGCGAGATGTTTACGAAGATTATAAGCTATACTGCAAGAATAATGGCTTATCTGCAAAAGGTAGAAATAATTTTTATAAAGAAGTACTAGATTCAGGAATTGTAAAAGAAAGTATGTATAATGGTTATGGCACATTTATTTTTAATAGATAGCAAAAACTCACTAAATCCACTATGAAACCCACTGAAAAAAACACTATAAAAATGGCTTGAAATAAAAGGTTATACAATATTTAGTGGCTTTTTGAAATTATTTTTAACTTATGTAATAGAAAAAAATAAATTAATATAAAAAATATATTTTATATTATTATAAGTATTTTGAAAAAATTTTAAAAAACACACTAAAATTAAAAATAATACTTAATTGAATATATTTTCAGTTAGTGAGGTTTTGAAATTTATAGTGTAATTTTATAAATGAAAAAATGGAGGTATGAAGATGTATAATAGTGTAAAAGCAAAATCAAAACAAGTAAAGGCATCAGAGGTAAATAAAGAAGAATTTGAAAAAATTATAAAAACCTTTTTAGAAGAATTGCAAGAAGAAATAGAAACTGAAACAAGCCTAGCTATTAATATTAAAGTTGAATATTTAGAAAAAGTAAACTAAATTTCATTTTTATTGGAACAGAAAAAAGGGTATGGGAGAATCCCATAAAAGAATTTGTAGGGAGTACAAATTCAGTGCTTGTTAGGACAAAAATAGGAGGAGAAGCGGAAACCAAACCGCTTCTTTATATAGCTTATTAAAAACAAATTTAAGCTTTTTTGCACTTTAATATATAAATTTTATTATTAATATATTAAAATTGATTTTAGGCTTATTTATGATAAAATTAAGATATAATTAAATAAGTAAATAAAAGTTAATTTGAAAAGGGGGATAATAATGTTAAATGAAAATCAAGAAAAGTGTATAAATTTAATGATTACAACTAATAAAACACAAAAGCAAATTGCGAGTGAAATTAACATATCTGAAAAGACAATTTGTGAATGGAAAAAACAGAAGGAATTTAAAGAAGAAATACAAAATTCAATGCGAGAAAATTTTAATTTACTTGCTATAGAAGCTCAAAAAGAATTAAAAAAGTTATTAAAAAGTAAAAATGAATATGTAAAAATGCACGCCATTAAGGATATATTGGATAGATCAGGATTTAAACCAACTGATAAAATAGAACATTCTGGAAATATTGAAAGCCCTCATTTAACTTTATTAGAAAGTATAAATAGGCAACTAGGAAATAATCATTAATAATACTAGTACCAATAAAAAAACGAGAATTAAATTTTTCTAATTCTCATTTATATGACCGAATTTTTTATCAAAATTAATTATTTATACTTTTTGTATATGTCTCCTCTATTATCTGCATCAATAACACTTATTATAATTTCGTCGTGTATTATCTCATATACAAAGCGAAACTCTCCTACTCTTAATCTATACAATTCTTGTTTTGTTTGCATTCTTTTTACATCTCCGTCAGGTAGTTTGTTTATAGCTTCGTATATTCTTAGCCTTTGATCTTTCGACTGTTTTTCTATGAATTTTTTTACTTTCTTGTTATATGAAATTTTATAAATCATCTCTTGTCAACCCCTCTTCTTTTAGTATTTCTTCAAAAGGGATTGCCTCTTCTCTATCTTTTTGTCTTTCCGCTTCACTCTTTGAATAATAATCAATTAACATTAGTTTTTCAGTTGTATCCATATTTTCTAATATGGCATCTGGTACAAGTGCTAATACTTTCATATTGATTATACTTTCAAAAAATGAATTAGCCATAGTTATTTCACTATCACTAAGTTTATATAAAATCTCGTTTATATTTATTATACTTTGTTTTTGATTTTCACTCATTTTTCTTCACTCTCCTTTTTTTCATTATATTCATTAATATATTCTGTATTTGTATCTCTTGAAATGGTCTTTACATCACATCCTAATATATTAGCAATGGCTATATAATCATTATATGAAAAAGTATCTCTATATAGCTTGTTACTTAATACCTGTGGACTTATATTTAATTTTTCAGCTAGTAATTTTACAGTAATATCTTTATCTAACATTATTTTTTTTATAGTTTTAGTTGCAGACATTATATATCCTCCTTTCGCTTAGTATTTTCATATCTTGATAATATTATACGATATTTTATAATTATTGTCAATATAATATAATTTTAAACGTTATAAAATATTTAAAAAAGTTATTGACAATATAATCAAAATATATTATACTATAATCACAGGAACGAAAAAACACCTCAAAAGGTTATTGTAAGAAAGGATAAAAAATTATTGGAAGAAAAACTAAAATAAACATTGAAGAAACTGCAAAAATTATGCAAAAAAGTACTCAATATGTAAGATTAGGTTTACAACAGCAAAGATTACCATTTGGAAGTGCAGTACAAAAAACAAAGGGAAGATATAGTATTTAAAGCATTTTGCGAATATATGAGAATTACTGTAGATGAAATGAATGAAAAATTACAAGAAATTAGAACACATATAGATGTGAAAGGGGGATTTTAGTGAGAGAATTGAAAGATAACATATTTTACAGTCCAACAGAGTTTGCTGAACTAAGAAAGTGTAGTGTTCCTACAGCTTTAAGTATTTATAATTCTAAAGATTTTCCAAGTGAAGATTACGGAAAAGAAAAAGTTGCATTAGGTAGTGCTATAAGAATTTGGTATAGTCAAAAAAGAAATAAAGAAGGAGATTAGCATATGGAATATGAGTATAAAAAATACATTCAAAAACAACTAAATATATTAGAAAAATTAGTATATTTATTATTTAAGAAATATACATGTAAAATTTATAAAATAGGAAATCAAAGAAGTTTTGAATTTATTTATAATAGCGAGACGACACACGAATTAGAAGAAAATAAAATTGTGACACGACACACATTGATAAGGGGGTAATTGTAAATGGAAGAATGGATTAGCTTAAACGAGTTTATGAAACAAAAGAAAATTGGATATAATTTAGCTCTACAAATGATTAACAATAAAGAAGTAGATTCAATAAAAACTCGTGGAGGACATTATAAAATAAAAGTTTGTGGTGATACGGTAAGTAAAGAATTATATAATAAAACTTTAGAAAGAGCAATACAGGCTGAAACAAAGCTTAATTTATTAAAAAAGATATTAGAAGACAGTTAAAAAAGAACAAACAGAGTACAAATCTGAATGCTCTAAAAATAAAAATTGACTGTTCTTAATTAGAATTATTACAAAACATCCTTATATAAATCAGGCAATCCAATTTTTAAAAATTCAATCATAGCATCGTTAAACTCATTAAAAGTTTTAAATTTTGAGTTTTGAGAAATTAGTAGATCAATATTAGGATTACTAGCCATTTTGATTTGATCATATAAGGTATAAACACCTAGTGAATTATAAAATTCAACGCAAGATTTATAATTGGTATTTTTAATAATAAAGTCCTTTTCTACAAAAAAATCATCCTCTTTGATTAAAGAATTTTGTATTTTACGTTTATTCAAAACAATCACCTCACTTTTATGTAATTATAGCAAAGTCGAAATTTAAAGTAAACAAATATTGTTAATTATTGTACATACTGGAAAATACTTAATAGATTTACACAGTATAGTAAAGTTAGATATCATAATCAATAATTTATGGTGACGGAAAAGTGACGAAAGTTAGATAGACTTATAAAAAAATAGAATAGTTTAGATGACACTAAAATCTTCTAACCTAGAAGATATAAGCAATTAGAATATATTAGATAAAAGCAGAAAAATACATAAATCACATTCGATCCCTGTCACCTCGACCATTTTTTACCCTTTTTCAAGGGAATTTAAGAGAATTTGGAGAAATCCAAAAGTTATAAATTATGCTATTTTTCAATAAGAATGAGGAATAGCATAATTTTTTTGAGTTCAGAAAAATTCTATAAAATATGCTCATTTTCTTCAACAAAAAATTTCAACAAAAATTTTTCAAGTTCAAAAAAATCTTCAACAAATTTCAACAAAAAGATTTTTTGTTAAATATCAATAGTTTTCAAAGTTCTTCAGAAACAAGAATGAAAGGAGAACTTATTCAAATGGAATTTATACCTTATAAAGCTAATGAATGCTTTGAACATTTATATTATCAAATCCCAATGGAATTATTCTTTAATAAAAATTATAAAGATAAATTAAATTCAGATAGTAAAATTCTGTATGAATTCTTATTAAATAGATTAACTTTATCTAGAAAAAATAATTGGTTTGATGAAGAAGGTAATGTATTCTTAATATTTACTAGAAAAGAAGTTCAAGAATTATTAAATTTATCAGATAAAACCGCTACAAAAGCATTCAAACAATTAAAAGAGTGTAAATTAATATATGAGAAAAAACAGGGATCTACTAAACCTAACTTAATTTATGTAGGTAAAATAGAACATGACAAAAATCTTATGAAAGTGATTCGTAAAAATTACGAGTCAAGAGTCGGAAAATCTACGAGTCATGACACGGAAAATTTACGACCTAACTATAACAATAATAATTATAACTATAAAGGAAAAGGTAAATATAGTTTCCAAAACTATGAACAAAGGCATTATGATAATTTAGATTTTTTATATGCAAATAATTTGCATGAAATATATGAAAATTAGAAAAAAGGAGAAGTTAGATATGGAAAGTGAAGAATTAAAAGAAAGATTTATTGATGAGAAAACAGGAATTGAATATATAAGAAAAGGTGATTATTACTTTCCGAATTTAGTTGATTCAGCTAGTGTAAAAGCTAATGAACTTGGTAAATATGGAAAGTTAAGATTAAAGTATTTGCTAGAGCATAAAAAAGTAGATTATACAATTCTATGGGTTGAAAACAAATTAAGAGAACATTTATTAGAAATAGATAAAACAGCAAATGAAAGATTTAATTTGTTAATGAAACAATTTATGGAACAAGAAAATGTAACTGAAAAATTAAAAGCAACTAATCAATTAGAATGGGTTTGCAAGATGAATAATATTAAAAATCGTGTAGAAACGAGTTAATTTATGTCTAAAATGGAGGTTAAAGTTATGAAAAAAATAGAAAGTTTTTATAAAGAATATGAAGATATGTTTGAAGAATATTTAGAAAATAGTAGAAGATATTTAAAAGATAATAATGAAAAATATGCAGAGTTAAAAAACGAATATAACAAAATATTAGAACAAAATGAAAACTTAACTTGGATACTAGAAGGAGCTATTAAAGATAGAAATTTATCAAATGAAGAATGCTTTTCACTTTCAAAATTAGTACAAATTTATTACGATATGCAATCTATAGAAGAAAGAGAAATTTTCTTTTTAGGTGGTAAAGAATTATACTTTTTCTTCAAAAAAATAGGAATTTTAAAGTGAGTACTTTCTAGATTTATTGAATATGCAAGCAACGTATTTGTACTCACGCCACAAATACTAAAGAAGAATGGGACAAGTCCCAAACCCAAATAAGAAAAAACAGAAAGCGAGATGAAAAAATGAGAAATAGAAATATAAAAATCAATGTGTTTTTAAATGAAGATGAAAACAAAATTCTAAATGAGAAAGTTAAAAGGTCTGGCTTGAATAAATCAGAATTTTTTAGAAAAATAATTTTAGATTATCAGCTAAAAGAAAAACCAGATGAAAAATTTTATGAGATACTTTCACAACTTCGAGGTATGGCAACAAACTTAAATCAAATGGCAAGAACTTATAATAAATATCAAGGATATATGAGAGAAGATAAAATCAATCCTTTATTAAATCAAATACAAAATTTTATATTAGCATTACAAGAAGTTTATCTTATACCACAAAAGGAAAAGAATGTAAGTAGGTGGTAATAGACTATGGCTGTAACAAAAATATGGAAAGTAAAAGATAGATTAGATACTACAATAGAATATGCAGTAAACGGAGAAAAAACAGAAGAAAAATTATATGTATCAGGTATAAATTGTATACCTGATACTGCTCTGCAAGAAATGAGAAATACTAAAAAGCAATTTTTTAAAACAACTGGAATACAATGTTTTCATGGAGTGCAATCTTTTGTAAAAGGAGAAGTAACCCCAGAACAAGCACATGAAATTGGAATTAAACTAGCTGAAGAACTATGGGGAGATAAATTTCAAGTAGTAGTTTCTACTCATCTAAACACAGATAACCTACACAACCATTTTGTTTTAAATTCTGTTTCATTTTTAGATGGCAAAAGATTTTGTAATACAAAGAAGGACTATGCTACTATGAGAAAAGCTTCAAATAAACTTTGTGAAGAATATGGGCTAAGTGTTTTGAAACAAGAAGAAAAATACAATAAATATGCTACAAGTAGTTTATATAAAGAACTGATGAAAGATAGTATTGATTATGCAATAGAAAATGCTAAAGACTATAACGAATTTATTAAAATACTACAAGATTTAGATTATATAGTTACTGATAAAAATAATACATTATCTATTAGGCGAGAGCCATATAAAAGAAATACAAGAATTGAAAGGCAATTTGGAAATAATTATTCAAAAGAAAGTATTTATAAAAGAATATTAGAAACACAACCTGAATATCCATATTCCCCAGATCCATATTTATTAGTTAATAGAAGTTATGAAAGATATAATAATGAAAAACAAAAACATTTGCAATTTAAAGGCTCAATTTCATATTTAATTTTTCACTATGAGAAATTACTAGGTATCAATATAGAAATTGTCTCAAAACCTAATATAACGAAAATGACGCCAGATTTAATACAAGCGATTAAGAAAATGGATGAATTTTCTAAACAAGTTAGATTTGTATGTAAAAATAACATTAATACAGAACAAGAATTACTTGATTATCAAAAATTAACTTATGAAAAAATTAACCCATTAAAAAGTGAAAGAGAAAATCTATGGAAAAAACTAAAAAGGGCCAAGACAGAAGATGAAAAGAAAACTATTGAAAGTGAAATTATAGAAATATCTAAAAAGATTACACCACTTACTGAAGAAATAAAACATTGTGATAATATCTTAAAAAGGCTAGAAAAAATAAAGACTTTTGAACTATGTCAAAGATTAGAGAATGAGCAAAGACAATTTGAAAAGGAAAAGGAAAAAGAAAAAATGAAAAAAGAGAGAGTTAGATAAGTATAAAAAGTTAGGTGTTCAATTTAATCAATACTTTCCTATCTTATTTAACATTTACATTTATTCTAAATATAATTTCAGACTTCTATTGCTTTATTTAGAGTTATTTGTATTGCTATAAATATTAAAATATTTTCATATCAACATAATACAACTTATAATTTTTTCTATATTTATAATAATTGATTATATGACTTTTGAAATTATTATAGACAAAAACTCCAACTCAAAAAGAGTAGGAGTTTTTGTCTTAAGATTATTAAAAGTCTTTTAAGCGTACAACTACTTAGCTTTTGATATCTCTTGACACCAAACTTTGACATCATCGAATGTTTCAAAATTATCATCTAGTATTTCTTCAAGAGAGAACCACCTAAGCCCATCGGTTTCTTTTTCATTAATACTCAAAGAGCCTTTATCAGTAGGAATAGCCTTATATACTATATCTACATGGATATGATCAGGCTTTACAGCATTTCGTTGCAAAGCCAAAGGCTTGATGAAATCAGTTTCCCTAGGATAATGCTCACCAATCAACTTAACGCAAAGTCCGGTTTCTTCAAAAGTTTCACGAATAGCTGCCTCTTCTGGATCCTCATTAAGTTCGATATGACCTCCAGGTTGAACCCACTTTCCAAGTTTCTTGTGTTTTACTAACAAGAACTTCTCCGTGTCAGGGTTAAATACATACACAGATACACAAAAATGTTTTTCCATATTAAATTCCTCCTAAATTAGTTTTCGTATGGACATAAGATTGAAACTGTATTAAAAAAGACTTTCATCTTTTTTTTGAAACCATCAACATCCATATTTTTGATTTCATCTAATACATCTATTTCAAAAGAATTTCTCATACATGGTTTAATAGTTCCATCAGCTGCCAAAAAGACATTATTGGTTGTTGTACAATGTGGAGACGCAGTTCCTAGCTGTCTAGAAACTGAACATACTATTTTAGCTAAAACAATAACAGATTCTCCATCAAAATAGATTTTTTGCAGTAAACCGCTTTCAAGTAATCTGTAATTGTGTTTCAACAAAACGTATTCAATTTCATCAATAGAAACAAAATTGTCCTCATCCTCTTTTGAGTTTGGTAATAACTCGATAAACTTGATTGAAGCTCCTAATTCTTTAGCAAATCCGATAATTTCTAAAATATTGTCTTCGGTAGAATTAATTCCTTTTACAATAGTAGAATTAAATCTAATATTAGCTTGAGGATAGTAATTTCTTACCAATTTAAGATTATTGACTAAATTAGAAAATTCGAATGGTACTCCGATAATTTGCTGGTATTTAGCATTATCTGTAGTATGGACAGACACAGTTAGTTTTTCTAACCATCTACAAATTTCAATGCGTTTTTCTAAAAGTGAACCATTTGTAATCAGAGTTATTTTTGCCTGTGAATCATATAACTTCTCCAAAATTTCACTTAAATCTAGCCGACAAAGAGGTTCTCCACCAGTAATGCTTACTGTATTCCAACCATACCACTTTTTAAAAAGGTTGTATACAAAAACATAATCTTGAGCATTTAGCATCTCTGGTTTGCATTCAAGTACCCCTTCCTTATGACAAAAGCCACATTTGAAGTTACATTTTTGAGTCAGCAACAATCTTAGTTCACGCTCCTTCATAAAGCCACCTCCTAAAATTATTTAAGAAACGTTTCAACAATTCTCACTGCAGATACTATTTTACCATTTTTACCATTATTTATCAACCACATTATGTAATTTAATAAAAATATTATATATAAAACTATTTAACATTATATCATATTTCAAAAAATATAAAAGATATTATTTATTTTTCTCTATCCATTCACAAAATTCCTCTTTTGTTATATTATTTTCTCGATATAATTTTAATTGCTTTCTAGCCTTTGCTTTCCAAGAATTATATTCTTTTCTCATTATTGGCTTTTTTAATTCATTTGCACGATATACTTGAGTTATTCTTCTTTGATATTCTCTTTTGTATGCAAGTTCAGCAACATCTTCTACTATCTTATTATCATAAGCTTTACGAGAAGCATATGACTTACAAGAAGGACTTCCGTCTGCATTAGGCAACTCACAATAAACTTCTTTTCCAGAATATTGTAAATAATATCTTCCACAATTTTGGCAAACACTGATACTTCTTTTTGAGTTTTGTATTAAATCATTCAATGCAATATAAGCTAAAGCAAAATGAGATGAACTTTCATATATATAGCCAACAACATCATCTACTTTTCTATTAGCAATATCATAGGCTAATTTCTCAACTTGCTTAGTAGTCATTTTTGGATGCATATTTTTAGGTAAATTTTTTACTATACCTAGACGTATTTGTGGAGAAAATTGCTCCATTAAATCAACGACTGTAGAGTATGCCTTAAATTTAGAATATTTATCTACCTCTAATGAACTTGTATTACCGTGTAAATCAAATACAAAATCAACTGTTTTTCTTATATCATTTTGAAATTTTATATAATCTGTATTTACTAAGTCAAAGGCTTTATTATAATAATCTAAGAATTTCTTTGTTGATACATATCTAGTAGTATATTCTATTGGATATTTTTCTTTTATTTCATCTATGTAATTAAGTCCTTCAAGTCCGTAATAAACAAAGAAAGTATTATATGCATTATCTACACTTGAAAAATCAGCATTTAAAAATGTGAGTATAAAACTTCCATAATCTTTATTAAACATTTGCTTTACCATTTTGTCTTTTTTTGTATTCTGTTTTAAATCAAGTTCCACTTGAGTTGAATATTCGTTACTTTCATCAGCTAGTGTGATTTTTGATTTGTGCAAATATAATGTTGTGTTATAATTTTCAGCATCATTATGTGCATCAAAAATCATTGATATACTATCTTTTGGAACACTTATATTAAATAAATTCATAACTTTCCCCTTTATATATGTGTTAGAAAAATAAAATATTTTTGAAAATTCATTGGCATCTTAAAATAATTATAATATAATGCATCTGAACTTGAAAAATATTTATATATTTCTCACTTAATATTATAGAACTTTTGCTATAATCAGTCAAGAGAAATAGTTAAAATAAAACGAAAGGAGGGTAAATTCTATGAGAACACTAAATGGTACTATATTTTTAGAAACGAAAGATATTAGACAAGCATTAAAAATTGGAAATAAGACATGCTTAGAATTATTTCATAAAAAGAATTTTCCAGCAAAAAAAATTGGCAAGTCTTGGCTTGTTATGGAACAATCTTTTAAAGATTATTTTCAAAACAATGAACTTCACTAATGATTAAAAAAGAAGATTTAAATAAGCCCATTTAAACCTTCAAAAAACATTTAAAATCTCAAATCACAAGGATTACCTTGCTATTTAATGTTTCTACAAGTATTATAACATTTAAACACTTTAAAAAGCAAGGTATTTCCTAAAATTTTAAGAAAGGATGGAAGTACATTGAAAATTAAAGGAATAACATCAGGAACTTATTTATTAAAGAGAATCAAAGATAAAAATACAAAATTATCTAGTAAAGAAATCTGTAACAGCTGTAAATTTAAAAACACTTGCAAATATAGAAATATTAGTAAGTTTGAAAAGGGAAAAGTATTTAATAACAATGTAGAATGCGAATATTTTTATTTTATAATAACTCCTAAAGCTATATTAACAATAGGTAGAGATATAACAACAGGCAAAGTAATGACAAAAACCTTTGTTGGAAAAGATGAAACAGAAGCTTTTAATAAGGCTTTAACTGAAAAACTAAAACTTGATCAGAATGGTGGAATTAGAATAATTACTAAAAGCAATAAAACTATAATTGATTTAGTAGAAAGTGTATTAAAAGAAGATTTTAAGTTAGGTAAAATAAAACAAGCTACATTTAAAAGAAAATTTGATACATTAAAGAAATTACAAAAAGAGAAATTTACTAATATACCTATAACAAAGGTAAAAAGAGAAGATGTAATTAAGTATTTAGAAAGCTTAAAATCATACTCTAAAAGTACAATAAAACAAACCTATGAACTAATATGTATGGCATTTGGACAAGCAACTTATGAAAATATCATAACAGATAATTTTATGACAGGTTGGAAAAGAGTCGAAAAACCTAAAAGTGAATATAAAAGTCATCACAGAAAATCTTTAACTATTGATGAACAAAAGAAATTAGTAGAGTATCTAAATTCTGTAAGCTACGAAAAATGCCCTAATAAATATTTATTTTTATTATTATTAACTACTGGAATGAGAATCGGAGAGGCATTAGTTTTAGATTATGAAAAAGATATTGATTTAACAAATGGAAAAATCTATATAAGAAAAACTCAAACGAAAAACATTAGTGGCAAAGTAATAATTGGAGAAACTGCTAAAACTGAAAATGGAGAAAGAGCTCTAACTATGACAAATATAAGTAAACAAATAATTGAGTCAACATTAGAGCATAAAATAACAAATAAAAATCATTTGCTATTTTGTAAAGAAGATAGAACAATGCACATAGAAAATTCTATCAATAGTAACTTAAAAAGAATTGCATTAAAACTTGGAATTGGCATATATGAAGAAGAAAACAAAAAAGGACAATTAGTTCAAAAGACTGATGTTCATACTCATATGCTAAGAGGAACATTTGCAACAAGATGTGCTGAAGCTAAAATTGCACCAGCAGTTCTTAAAAAAATATTAGGTCATTCTGATATTACAATAACTATGCAATACTATGTCGATGTAGATAGTGAATTTGAAAGCTCTGAAAATAAAAATGTTGAAGATTATTTAATAGGTAAATCAATTTTTGGAGTTGAATTTTCTACAGAAGATAAAACAGCTTAAAATACTAAAGAAAACAGAAGAGAATTTGTTGATATTTAACAGTATATAAAACATTAAACTTTCAACAAAAAACTTCAACAATTTAAAATAGTTCTTTGAAAATATTGATATATAAAGAAAAATAGCATTTAACAAGCTACCTCACCTCGACCATTTTTTGCCCTTTTTCAAGGGAATTTAAGAGAATTTGGAGAAATCCAAAAGATTTTAAAAGTGCTATTTTCTAAGGAAGTTAGAGAATAGCACAATTTTTTTACATTCTGAGAAATTCTCAAAAATTCCGTTATTTTGTTCAGAAAAATGTTCCGCAATTTTTGAAACTCATAAAAAAATTGTTCCGCAAATTTCCACAATGCAAAATTTATTGATATTTAGGTACTTTCAGTGTTGCCAAAAAAACTGAAAGGAGAACTATTGCTATGGATTTTATACCTTATAAAATAAATGAATATCTTGAAAATGTTTTCTATCAAATTCCAAAAGAACTATTTGTAAACCCTTATTATAGAAATTTAAACTCAGATAGTAAATTACTATATTCATTATTACTTGATAGATTATCAGTTTCAATGAAAAATGAATGGATAGATGAAGAAGGAAATATATTCTTAATATTTTCAAGAAAAGAAGCTGGGGAAAAATTAAACTTATCAGATAAGACAGTTACAAAAGCATTTAGACAATTAACAGATGTTAAATTGATATATGAAAAGAAACAAGGATTTAAAAAGAATAATATTATCTATGTTGGAAAAATAAATCATATATCAACTGAAAAATTTATGAGTCGTAAAACTTACGATTCAAGAAACAGAAAAACTACGAGTCAATAGTCGGAAAATTTACGATGTAATAAGAATAAATATAATAAAAATAATTATATTAATAATTTTGGCAGAAAAAATTCGTATTCAAATTATGAGCAAAGAAGTTATTTACCAGAAGAACTAGATAAATTATATTGTAATGTTTAAAAATTAGAAAAAGGAGATTTAAAATTTAAGAAACTAACAATTTCTTATTTTATGATAAGCAAAGCGAAAGGAGAATAAAAATTATGAGAAAAAGAAATATAAAAAAACAAATATGGTTAGATATAAAAGAAGATGAATTATTAAAAAGCAAATCAAAAGGAGTAGGTTTAAGTGAATCTGAATTTATTAGAAGTTTAATAAAAGGTTATAGAATAAAAGCACAACCAACTGAAGAAATAAAATCTTTTCAAAAAGATTTATACGGCATTGCAAATAATATAAATCAAATTGCTAGAGTTGCAAATTCTAGATACAGTGTTTCATACGATGATTATAAATATATTTCAGATACTTTAGCTGATTTTATTTTAAGATTTGAAAGAAAGATATATTCAAGACAAAAATAAGGAGGAATTTTAGTGGCAATTACAAAATATAAAGTTATTAAGAAAAATTTAGATGCAGTAATAAATTATGCAATGAATGGAGAAAAAACTGAAAATGGTATTTTAGTTTTTAGTATAAATTGTCTACCACAAACAGCATATTCTCAAATGATGTTAACTAAAAAAGCTTTTCATAAAGAAGATGGACGACTTCGGCTATCATATAATACAATCATTTAATGGTAATGAGATTTCTCCAAAAAAATGTAATAAAATTGGAATAGAACTTGCTGAGGCATTATGGGGAGATAAATATCAAGTTATAGTTTGTACACATACCAATAAAGATAATGTTCATAATCATATAGTTTTGAACTCTGTTTCTTTTGTAGATGGTAGTAAATATCATAACTCAAATGTAGAAATTGCATTACTTAAAGCAATAAATGATGATATTTGCAGAAAATATGGACTATCTATAATTAAAAGCACAAAAGCTACTACAGTAAGTGAAATATCAAAGAGTAGAATTGCAAATTATAATCGTAATTCTGGAAAAATGGAACTTATAAAAGCTGATATTGATGAAGCAATTAAGATAGCTAAAAAATATCAAGAATTTATTGATATATTAGCTTTGAAAGGCTATTATATCAAAAAGTCTAGTAATGTTATATCTGTTTCTACTCCATACTATAATAGGAATATAAGACTTGTAAGAGCCTTTGGCGAAGATTACACCTTTGATAATATAAAAGCTAGAATATATCAAGAAGCTTTATATAATAAATATTTAAAAAGGAATGATAATGAAAAAGTATATAAAGTAAGAATTTATGATGGTATAAAAATCAATCAAGAAAAGTTAAAAACATCATCATTTTATAGATTATATGTTCATTATTTATATTTGCTTGGGAAACTACCACCCAAAATCCATTATGAAGAAAGAACAAAAGAGTATTATAAAGAACTAGATAAATTTAATAAATTAACTGATGAAATGAATTTAATATGCACTTATAATCTAAATTCAAAAGATGATGTACAAAATTTAAGAATTAAATATATTGAAGAAGTTACACCTTTAAAGGCAGAACGAGAAAAATTAAGGCAGTCATATAAAAAAGCTACTAACGAGGCTGATAAAACTATTATTCAAGCTAAAATAGATGTTATTACTGAAGATATTAATAGAATAAATTCTAAAATACAAACTTGAAAACGAATTATTACTAAAGCTGAAAAAGGTGAAAAAGAAACTATTTTGATAAAAAATAGAGTATCTGAAAATCAATTAAATAATGAGCTAGAAAATTCATTTAATAAAAATAAAGATAAAAAAAGAATTAGGGGCTGTAAAAAAAGTCCCATAGAAAAATTAGATTTAAGTTAAAATTTGACTTAAATCTAATTTTTTTGTTTTCTAAATAAAATTTTTTATATTAATTTGAATATTTTTATTTAATAAATATATTTTGGCACCACAAAGGGGTTACTTCGCCATTACTAAAAAATGTATTTTTACAAAGTTCATAGTATTCTCCATCAGAATAAAATTCAGATTTTCCAAACATTCTTAGTCTTTTCTATTTTGAATTAAAATGTGTATTTACCATTTCATTTACAGATATAACCAATTTATTTTCTTCTATTACTTTAACATCTGATGCAACTGATAAATTCGGATTATTATCTTTATTAACTGTAGCAATATGCATTGGTTTTCCAACAATTAAATCTTTATATTCAAATAAATTCATTAATATCAACCTCCATCTACTTTTATTACTGTAGAATTTACAAAGCTAGCATCTTCACTTGCTAAAAATACCACTACTTTTGCAATTTCTTAAAGATGATAAGGACACCGTATATCTAATATCAGATAACAAAGGTTCTAGCTCAGGAGGTTCAGAAGAATTAATAAGTAAAGGAAAAGATAAAGGACATACTATATTTAATACTCGAACGGAAAACACTAAAACTATAAATTCTACAACTTACCAAAAATCTTATAGAGTGGGGTCATATATATGATATACATTTTACAACATTCATATAAAAAAGAATATAAAAATTTTAATACAGAAATTATAGGAAGAAAAGATTATTTATATAATGTTTCTAAATTACATTTTGTAATAAAGAAAACTGTGTATTTAAGGGAGAACTTTACATTTCCACAATATTATATTTTTGAAAGCTTTCCCTTTAATTCTATGAATGATTTTTATGTAATTGTAGGCGATACAAATTTTGTTATAGAATATATAAATACACACAAGGAAGAATTTAATGGAAAAACATTAATTATAATAACTTGTGTTAAAAATAATAAAAAGAAAATTAATATACTATTATCTACCCTGAAATGTAAATCAATATATTTGACTAGACAGAATAATGATGAGGCAGATTATTACGATGGTAGTAAATGGGGATTAAATTTCAAAATAACATTATCAGAACTAGGTTTTTACAATAGTAATAAAAATAATATTATTGAAAAATTAAACGAAAATTTTGAAAGGATAAAATAAATATGGAACACTTTTTTAATAAATTAGAAAAATATAATATACTAAATTATATTTTACCAGCTATTGTTTTTGATATTGGGTGCAGATATTATATTAATATTAAATTAATTCCTACTGATAATATATTTATTTCAATTTTTATATATTATTTTTTAGGGTTGGTTATTAGCAGAATAGGCTCTTTAATTATAAAACCATTATTGTGGAAATTAAAAATCTTAAATAGAAAATATAGTTCAGAATGCACAGATTTTTATAATGCTGAAGAAAAAGATGCAAAAATAAAAATACTATTCACAGATTACAATATGTATAGAAATTTTATTGCTACTTTTTTTCTTCTATTAGTATCTAAATTTGCATATGAAGTAAAGAATTGGCTAAATATTACTTCCACAATTATATACACGATATTGTTTATCTTACTTATTGTGGATTGTCAACACTTTTTTGTACAATTTTTATAAGGACACTTTTTTATATTCA
>CAMXQV010000032.1 GCA_947245515.1 uncultured Clostridium sp.
TTTTTCTTCTTGGGTATCTAGTCTTCCTATTACTTCTTGCATTTTTTCTTCTTGGATATCTAGTCTTTCTATTACTTCTTGCATTTTTTCTTCTTGGGTATCTAGTCTTTCTATTACTTCTTGCACTTTTTCTTCTTGGGTATCTAGTCTTCCTATTACTTCTTGCATTTTTTCTTCTTGGGTATCTAGTCTTCCTATTACTTCTTGCATTTTTTCTTCTTGTATATCTAGTCTTTCTATTACTTCTTGAGTTTTTTCTCCTTGTACATCTAGTTTTTCTAATATTTCTTGTGTATTCTCTCCTAAAAATAAAATTTTCTTTGACATTTCTATCAATAACTCATCTTTTTGTTCTTGGTTCATATAATCTCCTCCTTTCTTTTAATATTAGTATATTTATATTCTTTTGGTAATTATCTAATATTAATAACTTTCTAAGAATATAAAAGCTTACAATCAATTCCTCTGATTGTAAGTTAAATTATACTATTAACTTTTATTTATGTCAATAATATTTAATCGCAATTTTCGACATTTTTTCTGCTATCTTCTTAATTAAAATATCCTATAAAATTATATAATTAAGGCAATTAAATTTATATATATTTCTCTATTAATACAACTATCCTTCCACTCCTTGTATTACCACAAAATTCCTTAATAATAAATCTTCCTTTTCCTCTTATAGTTATAATATCTTTTAATTTTAATTGCTTAGACAGTTTAGTTTCATTTTGTCCATTTACAAAGACCCTTTCTTGATTAATAATTTGTGCTGCCTTACTTCTTGAAGTTTTTGCTAAATCTGAAACGATATTATCTAATCTTAAAGATGGAACGATTATTTTTATTTCTTCAACTGTCAATTCTTTTTTTTGTAGCTTTTCTAAAGAAATAATATCTATTTTACTATTTTCAAATCTAGTTAGAGATGGTAATTGTTCTTTTAAAATTGTAGAAAAATCTTCTACTACTATAATATCTGCACCTTCTTTTGAAACTATAATATCTCCAACTTTTTCTCTTTTTAGCCCTAATTTTACTATTCCACCTAAATAATTTCTATGAGAATAATTCCCTATTTCTTCTTCTGGTAATTTTACTCTTACAACTTTTAATAACTTGTCATAATTTTTTTGTAGCATGTTATCAGAATAACTCTCAGGATAAATAATCGCTATTTTTCTTTCTGCTTCTTCATACCCACCATATAATCTACAAAAATCATATTTTATTTTTCTTAAAAAATTTTCAACTAAGGCTACTTGATACATATCTAAAAAATCTGTAGTTTGTATTTTGTTTGTCTGCTTTGACCTTTCTATTTTATCTAATATCTGAGCTAAACATATCTTATCTTCTTGTTTTTTATAATCTTTTAAAATATCTATTTTATTCAATTTTAACCTCCATTAAGTTTTTTTCTAATCTATTTGTATATAAAATCTTCTTTAATCTCCTTCATATATATTTTTTCTAACTCTTCTACTGTTCCATGCTTAATAAATTCGTCTGGATATGCATAGGACTTTATTTTTACATCTTGAATTTTTTCATCTATTATTAATTCTTTCACAGTAGTAGCAAGTCCATTCACTATTGTACCATCTTCTATAGTTATAACATTTTTTGTTTTATTAATAGATTTCTTTATTGTTTCCTTATCAAATGGTTTTAAAAATCTTGCATTTATTACCTCTACTGTAATATTGTTTTTTTCTTCTTGCTTTGCCATTTGCAAGGCTTTTGCTACCATTTTTCCTATTGCAATTATTGTTAAATCTTTTCCTTCTTTTAATATTTCAGCTTTTCCTTGTTCTATTTTTTGATGTTTTTCAAATTTTTCCTTTTCTTCTCCTCCACGTGGATACCTTATTACTACTGGCCTTTGTAAATTTACTGCATATTCTAACATGTCTTCTAATTCTATAAAATCTTTTGGAGCCAAAATTGTTAAGTTTGGTACCAATCTAAAAAATGCCATATCTAATGTTCCTTGATGTGTTTCCCCATCTGCTCCTACTATTCCTGCTCTATCTACACACATTATAACTGGTAGATTTTGAATTGCTATATCATGTATCACTTGATCATAGGCTCTTTGATAAAAGGAAGAATATATTGGTACTACTGGAATAACTCCTTCTTTTGCCATACCAGCTGCCAGTCCTAGTGCATGTTGCTCTGCAATTCCTACATCAAAAAATCTATTTGGAAATTCTTTTTGAAATTTTGTAAGCCCTGTTCCATCTTTCATTGCTGCTGTTATTGCAACAATTTTATCATTCCTTTTAGCAAGTTCTACTAATTTTTCTCCAAATACTTTTGAATAATCTTTCTTTTTTTCTTTCTTTGATTTTCCTGTTTCTATATCAAAAGGCCCTGTTGCATGAAATTTATCTGGGTTTTCTTCGGCTATTTTATAGCCTTTCCCTTTTTTAGTTAATATATGTATTAAAACTGGTCCATCTAATTGCTTACTAATTTTTAACATTCTTTCTAATTCCTCAAGGTCATGTCCATCTACTGGTCCTAGATACCTAAATCCTATATCTTCAAAAAACATCTTTGGAATAATTAGTTGCTTTATTCCTCTTTTTACTCTTTGTATAATTTTTACAGCTGGCTTCCCAATTATAGGAATTTTATTAATAAACTTTTTTATTGAGATATTTGATTTCGTATAGGTTCTTTTAGTTCTCAATTTACTAAGCAACATACTTATTCCGCCAATATTTTTTGATATACTCATTTCATTATCATTTAATATTACAGTTAATCTTGTTTTACTCCATCCAGCATCATCTAAGGCTTCTATTGCCATACCTCCTGTTAAAGCTCCGTCTCCAATAACTGCTATTACTGAATTGTTTTTACCTTCTATATCTCTTGCTCTTGCCATTCCTAGTGCTACTGATATTGATGTACTACTATGTCCTGTATTAAAACAATCTGTCTTAGATTCTTTTGTTTTTGGAAATCCTGCAATTCCATCTAATTTTCTTAATGTTTTTAGTTGTTCTCTTCTTCCTGTAATAATTTTATGTGTATATGTTTGATGTCCTACATCCCATACTATTTTGTCTTCTGGCAAGTTAAATACACTATGTAAAGCTATTGTAAGCTCAACAACACCCAAATTAGAAGCTAAATGCCCTCCATTTTCTGATACTATTTCTAGTATATATTTTCTTATTTCTTCTGCTAGTTGCTTTTTTTCTTTTATATTTAATTTTTTTACATCCTCTGGAGAATTTATATTTTCTAACATTTCATCACCCTTTTTTAGTATTTCTTATTTTAGTTATTTTATTATAGCACCTTTTTTAACCTTTTCCTAGCTTATTTCTGTAAACTTATAATTTTATTTTTATATAATATTTCTTTTTCTCCTAATTTTTATTATATAACAAATTAAACTATACATCAATAAAATTACATAATAATAAATTTGACCATAATTATTTTGGACAGAAAGTTCTCCTGATAAGAAAATTTTACTACAATATAAAAAATAGTATAGTAAAAACTACACTATTTCAAAATATTATTTTTTTACAACAATCTTTTCATCTTCAACACCAATTTTAGTAACTTTATTTTTCTTCAAATTTCCATCTAAAATTTCTTCAGCAAGCTTATCTTCTAGAACACTTTGAATAGTTCTTCTAAGAGGTCTTGCTCCAAAATTCTTATCAATTCCCTTACTTGCAATTAGGTCTTTAACGTTAGTTTCTAACTCAATTTTAATCTTTTGATCTGCTAATCTAGAAGTAACTTCATTTAACATAATATCAATAATTTGACTAATCTCATCATCAGTTAACTTGTGGAATACAATAATTTCATCTATACGATTTATAAATTCTGGTCTTAGCTCTTTCTTCAAAGCTTCCATAACTTCTTTCTTAGTTTGTTCATATTCCTTATTTTCCTCTTGACTTTTTTCACCAGCCTGTGTAAAACCAAGCATCTTTTTATCTGTAATAAGTCTTGCACCAATATTTGATGTCATAATAATTACTGTATTTTTAAAATTAACTGTCCTACCTTGAGAATCTGTTAATCTTCCATCTTCTAAAATCTGTAACAACATATTCATAACATCTGGATGTGCTTTTTCTATTTCATCAAATAAAATTACTGAATATGGCTTTCTTCTAATTTTCTCTGTTAATTGACCACCTTCATCAAAGCCAACATATCCTGGAGGTGATCCAATTAATTTTGATATCGAATGTGGTTCCATATATTCAGACATGTCTACTCTAATCATCGCATTTTCATCACCAAATAAGCTTTCTGCTAAGGCTTTTGACAATTCTGTTTTTCCTACACCTGTTGGACCTAAAAATAAAAAGGAACCAATTGGTCTTTTAGGATCTTTCAAACCTACTCTACCTCTTCTTATTGCTTTAGAAACTGCTTCTACTGCTTCGTTTTGACCAATAACCCTTTCATGAAGATTTTTTTCTAAATTTTTTAGTCTTTCATTTTCATCTTCTGTAATTTTCTTTGCTGGAATTCCAGTCCAACTAGCAATTACCTCTGCTATATTTTCTTCTGTAATATCTGTAACTTGCTTAGTATTTTTATTTTTCCATTTCTTTTGCTCTTTTTCATACTTCTCTTTTAATTCTTTTTCTTTATCTCTTAAACTTGCAGCTTTTTCAAATTTTTGAGTTTTAACTGCTTCTTCTTTATTTTTTCTAACTTCTTCTATATCTTCTTCTAATTGTTTTAAATTGTCAGGTTCTGTATAAGTTCTTAATTTAGCACGAGAAGCTGCTTCATCAATTAAGTCAATTGCCTTATCAGGTAAAAATCTATCATTAATATATCTTATAGACATTTTAACAGATGCTTCAATTGCCTGGTCTGTAATTTTAACACCATGATGTGCCTCATATTTATCTCTAATTCCTTTTAAAATTATTATAGTATCTTTTTCTGTTGGCTCATCAACTGTAACTGGACTAAATCTTCTTTCTAAGGCAGAATCTTTTTCTATATATTTCCTATACTCATTTAAAGTAGTTGCACCTACTAACTGAATTTCACCTCTTGCCAAAAGTGGCTTTAAAATATTAGCTGCATCTATTGCTCCTTCTGCTGCCCCTGCTCCAACAATTGTGTGTAATTCGTCAATAAATAAAATTACATCTCCTGCTTTTTTTACTTCCTCTAAAGCTTTTTTTATTCTTTCCTCGAAATCTCCTCTATATTTTGCACCTGCAACCATACTTGAAATATCCATGGTAACAACTCTTTTATCTTTTAATATTTCTGGAACATCTCCAACCACAATCTTTTGTGCTAAGCCTTCTACAACTGCTGTTTTACCTACACCTGGTTCACCAATTAAACATGGATTATTTTTTGTTCTCCTAGATAAAATTTGTATTACTCTTTCTATTTCTTCTTTTCTACCAACAATTGGATCTAATTTTCCTTCCTCTGCTTTTTTTGTTAAATCTTCACCAAATTGATTCAAAGTAGTAGTTTGATTATAGCTTCCTCTTTTACTTTCCTTTCCACTCTTTCCTCTATTATTAGATGTTAAATCTTCGCCTTCATTTATTACTTTTACTATTTCATTATATAATTTTGGAATATTAACATTCAATTCTAATAATATTCTAGCTGCAATACTATCTCCTTCTCTTAGTATTGATATTAATAAATGTTCTGTTCCTATATAATTATAGCCTAATTTTCTTGATTCAATAAAAGCTATTTCTATTATTCTTTTTGTTCTTGGTGTAAATCCTAAAGTTTCATCAATTGTTCCTCCTTGTCCAATTAATTCTACTATTTTATCAATAATATCTTGTGGAGTAATTTCTTGATTATCTAATACTTTAGATGCAACACCACTTCCTTCCTTTGCTAAGCCATATAAGATATGTTCTGTTCCTATATAATTATGTCCTAATTCTATAGCTAATTCATTTGCAATTTCTATTGCTTTTTTTGCTCTTCCAGTAAAATTATAAGTCATTTTTATACCTCCAATCCTTATATTAATTTTAAAGCTGAATAAATTATTTCTCCGCTAAAATCTGTTTAATTACTTCTGCTCTTTTAATATCACGTTCAATAGCCTCATATTGACTGCCTAAATATTTTTGCAAATTTGCTGGTTTTGTATATAAATATAATTTTTGAACTTTTAAGTCTGTTAATTCATCAAGTACTCCTAAATCTGTACCTAACTTAATATTTGACAATAAATCTCTTACTTCCTCTGAAGATATTTTTCTGCAATTAGTTAAAATTCCATAACTTCTATAAATCATATCTTCTAAAGCTAGTTCATCTTTTGCTAATAATTTTCTTGCCTGTCTTTCTTGGTCAATAATTTTTTCAACAATAATATTTAAATTCTTAATAATTTCTGTTTCTGAAATTCCTAAGGTTTGTTGATTTGATAATTGATACATATCTCCTAATCCATCAGTGTTTTCTCCATATATTCCTCTTATATTTATCCCAAAATTGTTAATAGCATCTAATATTCTTCTTGTATTTTTAGTTTTAGACAAAGCTGGTAAATGTACCATAACAGATGCTTTTAAACCTGTACCTAAATTATTTGGACAACTTGTTAAATATCCATATTTTTTATGAACTGCATATCCTAAAGTTTCTCCAATTTTTTCGTCTATTTCAATTGCTAGATTTAGAGTATTTTCTAAATCTAAGCCACAGTTAAATACTTGTATTTTTAAATGGTCATCCTCACCAAGCATTATACAAATATTTTCTTCATCATTTATTAATATACTTCCAATTTCATTTTTCTTTAGTACAAAGTTTGGACTTAATAGATGTTTTTCTACTAAACTCATTTTAGTAATATCATCCATGTCTTTTAATTTTAAAAATTTTAGTCCAAATCCAATTTGATATATATTATCTTTTATTATTTTTTCTAATTGTTCTATTTCTTCTTTTTTATTTAAATTAAATTTTAAATTGTTTAGATTTCTTGCAAATCTAATTCTTGTACTAATAGCTACATCTGAATTATTATTACTTTGTAAATACCAATTCATTTTCTCACTTCCTTTTATTCTTTATCCTTAAGTTTTTTAATTTCATCTCTTATTTTAGCAGCATCTTCATATCTTTCATCCTTAATTGCTTGTTTTAATTCATTTTGTAATTTATCTAATTTTGATATATCTTCCTTTGTTTCATCTTTATTTTCATCAAATTTTTTCCCTATTTTATTATCTATAATTTTTCCGCTTCTTCCTATGTGTGTATTACTTCCTTGGATTTTTTTTATGATAGGATCTAATCTTTCTTCAAATACACTATAACAATTGCCACATCCTAGTCTTCCTGTATTTACTATATCTTCAAAAGTATATCCACAATTTTCACATTTTAAAGCTTTAACCTCATTAAATAAAGGCATAAAATCTGTTGTCCCAAAATCCTCTAGTAAACCTCCAAAAAAACTTGAAAAGTCAATTGGCATGTTCAAATCCATATTTCCTATTCCTAACTTTTGACTACATTCTTCACATAAATGTAGTTCTTTTTTTCTTCCATTTATGTTTTCTGAATATCTTACGTTCGCTTCTCTTTTTCCACAATTATCACATAACATTTTTTCTTCCTCCTTTTTATTCAATATTAAGTAACATATTTTTAAAAATTTTTGCTCTTATTTGATCTTTTAATTCTTTACTCATTCCTAATACATTATCACTGGTTGCTACTTTTAATAGTTTTGCTTGACCTGTTGTAATTATATCGTAAGTAAGAAAATCACTTATTAGTATATCTACTTCACTTGATGTTATTTCTTTTCCTATATTATTAATTATATGCATTATATAATCTTCTTTTGTGTTTGTTACTTTTTTTATTAAAATATGTCCTCCCCCTCCTCGTTTACTTTCTACATAATAACCTTGTGATGGCTTAAATCTAGTTGCTATTACATAATTTATTTGTGATGGTACACAGTTAAAATATTCTGCTAATTCGTTTCTTTGTATTTCTATTTCTTCCTTTTCGTCATTAAATAAATCTTTAATAAATTCTTCTATTATATCTGATATTCTCACTTTATCATCTCCTTTATTCTGACTTTGACTTTCTTTGACCTTTTATATTATAAAATTTTTTAAGCATTTTATCAAATACAATTTTTGACCTTTTCTGACCTTCTTCTATTTTATATTTTGGTTTTACTTATATTTTTACATTTTTACTCTTTTTTTCTCTCTTTTTCTTGTTTTTTTGTTATATCTTCTAATTCTTCAACCTTTTCTTTTTGTTGTGGTAAAGATACCCAAGCGAAATATGATGAGATAAATTCCCCATATTTTGTTGCATCTTCCCCTACTTCAGATACTCCTTTTTCTATTTGCTTTTCTTTATTTATTTTTGTTTCTTTTTCCATAAAAAACACATACCTCTTTTCTTTTATTATAGGTATGTGTTTTTTTTCTTTTTTTTATACCTTTGTTTTAATTTTTTTAGAATTTTCTATTTGAAATATTTTTTCTTCTATATTTGATTGTGATAATTCTATTTTGTACATCTTTGCATTATAACTATCGTGTGATACTTTATTATTTTCTATTTCTTTGTCTATTTTTTCTTCTAATTGCTCTATCCTTTTGTCTTCTCTATTACATATATATTCTACTATATTTCTTAATTCTGCTGCTAATTCCTTTCCTTGTATTTCGAATTTTATATATATTTCTTCTTTTTGTTCTTTTAGTTTTCTGTCAAATTCTTCGCTTTGCTCATTTAATTTTCTATCGAATTCTTTACTTTGTTCTTCTATTTTTTTATAGATATCTGCTTGTTGTTTTTCTAATTTTCCTATTCGATAGTCAAGCTTTTTTATGTCTTCTTTAATTTCACTTATCTCTTGTTTAACTTCACTTATTTCTTGTTTAACTTCACTTATTTCTTCATTAATTTTACTTATCTCTTGATTAATTTTACTTATTTCTTGATTAATTTTACTTATTTGCTCTAATATTTCTTGTAGTCTTTCAAATATTTCTTGCATTTTTATCACCTCCTTGATTGTTATAAATGAATTAATAAATTAGAATTTTTATTAAGAAATAAAAAAATTTTTGTAATATTCTAAGTTGTACTATGAATTAAAACATGAATATATTATACACCTTTTTATTCTTTAGTCAAGGTTTTTTTCTCATTTTTTTATATAGCTAGAAATAGTGGAAGAAGGCTTCTAATTATTTATTTTCTGAGTGACTCTTATATAACCATTCTAAAATTCTTAGAAAAGTTAGATATCTTTTCTATAGAATTTTGAGAATGGGGCAACAAAAGCAATAAATAATTAGAAGCCTTTTGGAAAAAAGTAGATTTCTTAAATATAATCAAATAAATAATTAAAATTTTAAGGGATGGTCTTTATACAGTTATAAACTAATTTGTTAAAAATCTAAAGATAACTTAAGAAAAAAATTTAGGAATAACCTAAATTCCTCTTAACTCAGCCTGAACTTGCTTCTTCAATTCAGAAATAATATCATTCATTAATTTATTTATTTCATCATCACTTAAAGTTCTACTTTTGTCTCTGAAAGTTAAACTATAGGCAACACTCTTTTTATCTTCTCCCAACTTTTCATCTCTATAAATATCAAATAATTTAATAGTCTCTAATTGCTTCTTTCCTTTTTTAGTAATAAGCTTTTCTATTTGACCAACTTCAATTTCCTCTTTAACTATTATAGCTATATCTCTTTCAACTGCTGGAAATTTTGGAACTTCAGTATACTTTTTATTTTCTTTTGAATATTTAACTAGTTTCGTAATGTTCAATTCTGCTAAATATACTCTCATACCAATATGATATTTTTCAAGTACTTCTGGATGAACTTCTCCTATTGTTCCTATTACATCTGTTCCAACTTTTAAATTCGCACATCTACCTGGATGATAGGCTTCATTTTTTGTTTCTTTCTCAAGGTCATATTTATTTATATTTATTACTTCTAATACATTTTCTATTAAACCTTTTAAAGTATAAAAATCTTCCTTATCTCCATATATTCCTATTGTAAGTATATCTTCTTGTAGTGGAACTTCTCCATTTTCTATTTGATTATTTGTATTTTTATAATTTCTTGATATATCAAATAATTTTACATCTTGATTTTTCTTATTTACATTATTTGCTAGCATTTGCATCATACTAGGTATTGTTGTTGGTCTCATTAATTTATAATCATCATTTAAAGGATTTTGAATTGTTATTGCGTATTTTTTTAATTCTTCATTTATATTTGATTTTTCTAAATCTTTTTCACTTACAAATCCATAAGTATATATTTCAGATAAACCTCTATTTACTAGTATTTCTCTTATTTTCTTTTGTATTTTTTGTTCTTTATTTCTTATTCCTACTGTTGTTTCTGCATTTAATAAAGTAGTTTCTAATTTATCATATCCATAAAATCTAAGTATTTCTTCAGCAATATCTGCAAGAAATTCCAAATCCATTCTAAAATATGGAGCTATTACAAAATCATTTTCAAATTTAATTTCTAACTTTTCTAAAATCTCAATCATTTCTTGTTTTGTTAAGTTTATTCCTAATAATCTATTTATTCTCTCTACATCTAGTGGGATTTTATTAATTTTTTGTTTTGTAGGATATTCGTCAATTTTTCCTTCTATAGCTTTTCCAGCCTTTATTTGTTCAACTAATTGAATAGCTCTATTTATAGCTCTTAAAGCATTTTCTGGTGATAATCCTTTTTCAAATCTTGATGAACTTTCTGTTCTTAATCCTACTCTTTTAGCAGTCTTTCTTACACTTCCACCATTAAATACTGCTGATTCAAATACTACTGTTGTTGTATTTTCTTCTATTTCTGAATTTAATCCTCCCATAACTCCTGCTATTGCTACTGCTTTTTCTTCATCACTTATTACTAAGTCATTTTCATCTAATTTTCTTTCTTGTTCATCAAGAGTAGTTATAATTTCATCCTTCTTTGCACGTCTTACTGTTATATGTTTTCCTTTAATTGAATTTATATCAAAAGCATGCATTGGTTGACCCATTTCTAGCATAACATAATTAGTAATATCTACAATATTATTAATACTTCTAACTCCACATGCTTTTAATCTTCTTTTCATCCATTCTGGTGAAGGTCCTATTTTAACATCTTTTACAACTCTTGCTATGTAACGGTAACATAAATCTGGTGCTTCAATATCTACTTTTAAACCTTCAAGCTCTTTTTTTGTTTCTATTAGTAATTCATCAATATCTTTTCTTGGATTTTTAAATTCTTTATTTAGCGATACTGCTGTTTCTCTACCTAAACCTTCTATTGATAAACAATCTGGTCTATTGGGAGTTATTTCAAAATCTATTATTTCTTCTTTTAAATTTAATACATCAACTATATTTTTGCCTAATTCATTTTCATAGTTCTTATCCAAAATCATTATTCCTCTTTCTATTTGATTTGGATAATCTGCTAAATCTAACCCTAATTCTCCAACAGAACACATCATTCCACATGATTCTACTCCTCTTAAATTACCTTTCTTAATTTTTATTCCACCTGGTAATTCTGAACCATCTTTTGCAATTGGAACTATGTCATTTTCTTTTATATTATCTGCTCCTGTAACAATTTGTACTACTTCTTCCCCAATATCAACTTTTGTAACAACTAAATGATCTGAGTCTTCATGCTTTTTTATTTCTAATATTTTTCCAACTACAACATTTTTTATTTCTTTGCCTTTTTGCTCAATTGTTTCAACTTTTGAACCTGTCATTGTTAATATATCACCTAATTTATTAACATCAACATCTATATCACTATACTCTTTTAACCATTCAACACTTGTTTTCATTATTTTTCTCCCTTTCAAAATATATTTCTATTAAAACTGTTTTAAAAATCTTACATCATTTTCAAATAACAATCTCATATCTTCTATGCCAAATTTCGCCATTGCAATTCTTTCTACACCAAAGCCAAAGGCAAAACCCGAATATTCTTCTGGATTAATTCCACAGTTTGTTAATACCTTTGGGTGAACCATTCCACAACCTAAAAGTTCTATCCAGCCTTCACCTTTACATACTCTACACCCTTTTCCTCCACATACAAAACATGATACATCAGCTTCTGCACTTGGTTCAGTAAAGGGAAAGTGATGTGGTCTAAATCTTATTTTGGTATTTTCTCCTAAACATTTTTTTGCAAATATTTCTAAAGTTCCTTTTAAATCTGCCATTGATATATCCTTATCTATAACTAACCCTTCAATTTGATGAAATACTGGTGAATGTGTAGCATCTACACTATCAGAACGATATACTGCACCAGGACATATTATTTTTATTGGAGGCTTTTGTGTTTCCATAACTCTTGCTTGCACTGGAGAAGTTTGGCTTCTTAATACTACATCTTTATTTATATAAAAAGTATCTTGCAAGTCTCTTGCTGGATGATCTGGAGGAGTATTAAGTTTGTCAAAATTATAGATTGCTTTTTCTACTTCTGGTCCATCTGCAATTTGATATCCCATTCCTAAAAAAATTTCTTCTACTTCATTAATTATTTGTGTTATTGGATGTAAAGATCCTATATTACTTTTTTTACTTGGCTCTGTAATGTCAATATTTTCTGTCTCTAGTCTTTTTAACAATTCTTGTCTTTTTAGCTCTTTTTCTTTACTTTCTATTAAAATATTAAGCTCATCTCTTACTTGGTTTACTAAAGCTCCTATTTTTGGTCTATCTTCTGCACTTAATCCTCCCATTTGTCTCAGAACTAAGGTTAGTTCTCCTTTTTTTCCTAAATATTTTACTCTCAATTCATTTAAAATTTTTAAATCCTTAGATTCGTTAATTTCTTTAACTGATTTTTCTTTAATTTTAGCAATTTCTTCTTTCATAAAATTTAACTCCTTCTTTCTTATTTTATTATTTGATACCTTTTATTATATTAATAATATATTTTATCTTCAATTTTTTATATATAACAAAAGCCATCTCATCCTCATTTTATTAGGACGAAATGGCTATCCTTCGTGGTACCACCTAATTTTATTAGTTTTTTAACTAACCTCATTTTGCTTTAACGTTGCAACCGTCCTTTTCTACTACTTACTTTCAAAAAAGAACCTAAAAAAGTGAAATTTCTATATATCCTTTATTAATGGTTTCCAGCCTAAGACCATTTTCTCTATTAATTTACTTTAATATATATACTTTGCTTTTTTATTGGTTTTTTATTTTAACATAGTTTAATTTTCATATCAATAGTTTATTTGTTTTTATGCTGTTTCTTTTTCATTATTTTCTGGGATTCTTCTTTTCTTTTTTATATCTTTTTCATTAATTTCTTTATTTTCTCCTAATACTACTTTGGGTCTAGCATTATTTAATACAGTTTCTTTTGTAATTATACATTTTTCAATATTAGTACTTGAAGGAATTTCGAACATTATATCTCTCATAATTTCTTCAATAATTGAACGAAGACCTCTTGCACCAGTTTTTCTTTCTATAGCTCTATTAACAATTGCTTCTATAGCTTCTTGTTCAAATACAAGTTCAACATCATCAATTTCAAATAATTTTTGATATTGTTTTATTAGGGAATTCTTAGGTTCTACTAATATCTTTATTAACGCCTCTTTATCTAAATCTTTTAAAGTTGCTACAATTGGCAATCTTCCTATAAATTCTGGTATTAAACCAAATTTTAATAAATCTTGTGGTAATAATTCTTGAAATACTTCATATTGATTTATCTCTTGTTTTCCCTTAACCTTTGATCCAAAACCAATTACCTTCTCACCTGTTCTATCTTTAATTATATTTTCTAAGCCTTCAAAAGCTCCTCCACATATTATTAAGATGTTTTCTGTGTTAATTTGAATTAGTTCTTGATTAGGATGTTTTCTTCCACCTTGTGGTGGTACAGATGCAACTGTTCCTTCAATTATTTTTAATAAGGCTTGTTGTACACCTTCACCACTTACATCTCTAGTTATTGAAGGATTTTCAGATTTTCTTGTTATTTTGTCTATTTCGTCTATATAAATTATACCTTTTTCAGCTTTTTGAACATCACCATCTGCTGCTTGAATTAGTTTTAATAATATGTTTTCAACATCTTCTCCTACATATCCTGCTTCTGTTAAAGTTGTTGCATCAGCAATTGCAAAAGGTACATTTAGTATTTTTGCTAAGGTTTTTGCAAGTAAGGTTTTTCCACATCCAGTTGGTCCTAATAATAAAATATTACTTTTTTGAATTTCTACATCATCTTTTGATGCATTTTCCTCATGAGCTATTCTTTTATAGTGGTTATAAACTGCTACTGATAAAGTCTTTTTTGCATCTTCTTGACCTATAACATAGTCATCTAATACCTTTTTTATTTCTTTTGGATTAGGTATATCTTTTAAGTTGTTTAAAGTGTATCCTTCTTTTTCATCATCATATAGTTCTGCTTCAATAATGCTTGTACATAGTTCAACACATTCATCACATATATATACACCAGGTCCAGCTACTATTTTTTTTACATTTTCTTGAGCCTTTCCACAAAAAGAACATCTTACACTTTTTGGTATTTCATTTTTCGCCATAAAAATCTCCCTCTTAAATATATACTTTGTTATCTATTATTTTCTTTTATCCATTATTCCATCTATTAAACCATAATTTAGTGCTTCTTCTGCTGTCATGTAATTATCTCTTTCTGTATCTCTTTGGATTGTTTCTATAGATTGACCTGTTCTATCACTTAAAAATTTATTTAGCTTTTCCCTTGTTTTTACTAAGTGGTCTGCATGGATTTTTACTTCAGTTGCTTGACCTGATATTCCTCCACCACCTATTAAAGGTTGATGTATTAATATTTCTGCATTTGGTGTTGCAAATCTTTTTCCTTTTTCACCAGCTGATAATAAGGCTGCTCCCATGCTTGCTGCCATTCCTATACAGATTGTTGATACTGGACATTTTATATAGTTCATTGTGTCTATTATTCCCATTCCATCTGTAATTGATCCTCCTGGTGAGTTTATATATAGGTTTATATCTTTATCTGGATCTTCTGATTCTAAAAATAATAGTTGTGCTATTACTAAGCTTGATGTTGTTGGATTTACGTCTTCTCCTAAAAATATTATTCTATCTTTTAATAGTCTTGAAAATATATCATATGATCTTTCTCCTTTACTTGTTTGCTCCACTACATATGGTACTAAACTGTTTCTTTCTAACATAATTTTTCCTCCTTATTTATTCTTTGTTATATTTTTTACTTTATTATATAACAAATATTCTTTCTTGCATAGTATTTTAAAAAGGTTGGGATATTTTTATTTGATACCCCAACCTTTTTGTTGTTTTTTTATTTTATTTTTGCATTTTTTACTATCAAATCAACTGCTTTTTCTGAGGTTATTCCTTCTTTTATGTATCTTCTTACATTTTCGTTTTCTAAAAATTCTTTGTCTTCTTCTTTTCCATAGTTTTTAGCCATTTCTTTAATTTTTTCGTCTATTTCTTCGTCTGTTGCTTCTATTTTTTCTGCTTTTATTATTGCCTCTATTGCTAGTCTTGATTTTATTCTTTCTATTGCTTGAGGTTCATATTCTTTTTTAGTATCTTCTATGGTTTTTCCCATCATTTGAAGATATTGCTCTATTTTTAGACCTTGATATGCTAGTCTTTGTTCTATGTCTTTTATCATGTTGTCTGTTTCTGTTTCTACCATTCCACTTGGGATATTTACTTTGATTTCTTCACATATAGCTTTTATTACTGCTTCTTCTGTTTCGTATTTTGCCTTTTCGTCATTTTGTTTTTGTATTCTATTTTTTATATCTTCTTTTAGCTCTTTTATTGTGTTAAATTCACTTACGTCTTTTGCAAAGTCATCGTCTAATTCTGGTAACTCTTTTTTCTTTATTTCTTTTACTTTTACTTTGAAGGTAGCATCTTTTCCAGCTAGGTCTTTTGAGAAGTATTCATCTGGAAATTTGACTTTTATTTCTTTTTCTTCGTCTATTTTTATTCCTATTACTTGGTCTTCAAATCCTGGTATGAAAGAGTTACTTCCTATTTCTAGTTCGTGATTTTCTGCTTTTCCTCCTTCAAAGGCCTTTCCATCTACAAAACCTTCAAAGTCTATTGTTGCTATGTCTCCTTTTTCTACTGGTCTGTCTTCTATTGTTATTAGTCTTGAGTTGTGTTCTTGCATGTGTCCTAATTCATGCTCTATATCTTCGTCTGATACATTATACTCAATTTTTTTGATTTCTATACCTTTATATTTTCCTAATTCTACTTCTGGTTTTGTTTGCATTGTTGCTATGAATATTAGGTCTTTTCCTTTCTCTATTTGTGTTACTTCTATGTCTGGTCTACTTACTATTTGTAAGTTGCCTTCTTTTATTCCTTCTTGTAAGGCTTCTTCTGCTACTTCATTAAAGGCATCTTCATAAAATATTTCTTTTCCATAATATTTTTCTACTATATTCATTGGTGCTTTTCCTTTTCTGAATCCTGGTATGTTAAAGTATTTTGCACTTTTAAAATATACTTTTTTTATTGCTTCATCAAATTTTTCTGCTTCTACTGTTAGTTCTAGTTTTACTTCATTCTCGTTTTCTGTTTTTTCTAATTTATAATTCATTTTTTTCAATCCTTTCTATGTTTCTCAATTGACTTATTTATTATACCACATTTTTCCTTTTTTGCAAGGAATTTTTGATATTTTTGAAAAAATACTTGTTTTTTTCTTATGTTTATGATAGACTTATAAATAGTCAATTTATTTTAAGTTATTAGGAGGTGCATTTTAATTATGGCAGTATGTGAAATTTGTCAAAAATCAATAAATTATGGAAAAAAACTTAGCATTACACGTTCTCACATTAGTAAAAGAAGTACTCGTACTTGGAAACCAAATTTAAGAACAGTTAAAGCTATTATAAATGGAGAAACTAAAAGAATTCATGTCTGTGCTAAATGTTTAAAAAATGGAAAAGTAAAAAGAGCTTAGGTGCTCTTTTTTCGTTAGGTGTTATAATTAAATTTTCTATAAATTTTCTTCTTCTAAATTCTTACTTAATTTGATAATTAACATTAGTGAAATAGTAGTGCCAAAGAAAAAGATTTTTAAATATTCTAAATTATTAGATAATCCTATAATTAATAATATTAGATTTCCTACCACCCTACCTAAATTTATAAATACTTCTCTAAAAATAAAATATTCTGTATTAAATTCTCCGTTAAATGGCGGCTTATTTGAATAATTAAATAAACGAATTTCTGTAATGGAAAGTAAAATCTGTATAAAAGTATAATATATTAAGTTATAGATTATAATTGATGTCATATTAATTTTTAATAGTAATAATATAAAACTAATTAAAATTGTAAAAGTACACACCGTTAATATTTTTCTTGAGTTTTCTTTATTATATTTTTTCGCAAATATAAGCATCGTTATAATCATACAAATAGAGAAAAAAGAAGACCACAAGCCTAAGCTTAATTCTGTTTTTACTTCATACATTATAAGTAAGGAAATAACTATGCTCAAAACACCATGCACTGTTATTCCTTTTAGAAACTCAATTAAATATATTCTTTTAATAGGATATTCTTTTTTGTCTTTTATTACTCTCCAAGTCTCTTGTAAATTTATCTTATTTTTTATTATATTTTTATTTTTTATGAAAAATGTATTTATTAATTTTACTATAGAAAATATAAATACTAATACTGCTGCCACTTGATAGGATGTGTTTGTAATATATGCACCTAAAAATATTGGAACTATTACTTTAGTTACTTCTCCTATTGCATTTTTATATCCCATATATTTTGTTCTTTCTTTTTCATCTACTAATTCAGATTCTATCATATTAAATGGAAAACCTGTTGTTGCTACTGTTATTCCATAAATTATTGCTATTAACCATACATATTCTAAAATTTTTTCTTTTAAGATTACTATTAAAAGTATATAAAGAGCTTTTATAAAGGTTCCATATCTGTATAAAACTACTTTATTCTTTGTCTTAATATAATTTCCTAATATAAAAGCTCCTACTGTTGCTGATATCCATGAAATTATATAATAAATTGCTATATATTTTATGTTGTTTTCTGTAATCTTGTAAAAATATGCTGTTAGAAAAGTACTTAAAAATAATTCTATTATATTTCCTATTGCTTTATCTATTATTATAATTTTTGGTTGTATTGATAATTTTTCTTTTTCCATATATATCCTTTATTTTAATATAAAATCTAGAAATATATTATCACAAGTTTTTTTTATATCAATTATTTTATATAAATATTATTATATATATTTATTAATTTAAATTTTTAACTTAATAACTTTAACAATTTATATTTTTAGTTTCTATTTATTATAATTATTTTTAACCTTTTCAGGAAGTTCATCAAACTGTATTTCTTCCCATGAATGTACTCCTATAGTTCGTACTTCTAGCCTTAAACAAGCATCTTCTTTTAATTTTCTACTAGTTTTAAAATTGATTTCCTTTTTATTTCCATTTTCATTATAGGAATACAAAGTATATTCATACTTCATATCATCTGTGCTAGAAATACTTGTTAATTTATTATTATCTATCTGGGTATAGTAAATAGCTTCATAATTTTCTAAAAAGTAAAAAATTCCTAAACAAATTAATATCACAATTACTACTGTAATTATTATAGGTAGTTTTTCTTTTACACTTTTCACATTTAATCTCATTCCTTCCTAAGGCATAAATCTGGTTGCAAAATTATAATTATTTTTCAACCTTTCCTCCTATTAGATTTTATTCTTACTGTTGTTACTTTAATTATAGAAAATAGTTGCTTTTTACTCTTCTTTAATTATATTTTTACTTCCAATATAGGTCGCTAAGAAGTATAAACCATATACTGCACCTATTAGAATAACAGTAACTATAATTGATGGAAGTAAATCTTCTTCAGATGCCAGCCCAGATAATACATTTATTGCAAATTTTATTCCAAATATAGAATGTATAATTGCAAGTATTAGTGGTAATCCAAAAAATAATCCAATTTGTCTAAATAGTGCTTTATTTATCATTTTTTCGTCACAACCGATTTTTCTTAAAATAGTATATCTCTGTTTGTTATCTGAACTATCTGTTAATTGCTTTAATGCAAGAATTGCTGAACTTGCAATTAAAAAGATTATTCCTAAATATATTGCTATGAAGGTTACAATTGTCGCTAACCCTACACTTGATTCCATAATACTTATTTTGGTTAATCCATCAATATCTAAACCTTCCTTGGCTAAGTTTTGAACTAAACCTGAATCTCCACTAGTAAATAATTTTTCTATTTCTTGTTTTTGCTTATCTGTTGTTCCATTATAGTTAGAAACTAACAATTTCATTTCTTTCATATCTTCTGTTAATGGACAGTTATCTGGAACTAAAATAATCCCTGTATTTGTATGACTTGTTGACATTATTACAAATCCACTCTTACATTTATTATATTTTGTTTTATAGTTTTTTCCTGCTATTGTTAAAAGATTTTCTCCGTCTTCTAATACTTTATTTCTTAATTCTTCCATTGAAGTAAAATCACAAAGCACAATATATTCATTATCTTCTAATTGATATTGTTCTATTCCATACAGTTTTGCTATTTTGTTATAATCTGATATTTTTATAATTTCTTCTGTTGTCTCATACATAAGCCTTGGAAATATTTGTTTTATTTCTTCATATTTGTCACCTAAAAAGTCTTTCCAGGTTAAATTTTTACTTGCATATATTGGAATTTCTATGACATCTTTTAGTATACTCATATCAAGACCCTTGTTTTTTAAAGTTTGTTCTATTGATATTTTAGAATCTTCTCTTTGCTCTTTTGTAGTTTTTATTTCCTTTCCATATTTTTTGTAGCTTTCTGGTAAATTTGCTGTTTTATATAAGTTTAAATCTACTGGCGTCATTTCCATTAATTCTCTTTGCATCGTATTTCTAAGTGCTAGGCTTGATGAAAGTATAGAAATTGTCATAAATAGCATTAAACAAATAACACTGATACTTACTACCATTGTGTTAATTTTACTGTTTATTTGCCTTAATACAAACATATTTGTTGCTTTTAAATATATTTTTTTTCTTACCTGTATTACTTGTAGTATAAAACCTGATAAAGACCAGAAAACTAATACTGTACCAACTATTCCCATTATAATAGGTGGTAATATTTTATCTGCTGTATCTAAAGATTTCACATCTCCTGTTACTTTCCAATAGGCATTTCCTAATATGCCTACTGCTATTATAAATATTATTATACATACAAATGAATTTTTTATTTTTACTTTTTCGTTTTTCTTGCTTGCATTTAGTAAGTCTATTAATTTATATCTTGAAACTGTTATCGTATTTAAAAACATTACTGCAATATACATTACTGCAAAATATATACACGTTTTTATACATGCATCTTTTGAAAATATAAATTGAAATTCACTCATATCTGCTTCAAACATTTTTGCAACTAGTATAGACATGAATTGTGAAACAAAGATTCCAACTATGATTCCAATTAGTAACGATATTATTCCTACAAATATTGTTTCCATTAGAATTATTTTTGATATTTGCCTTTTTCCCATTCCTAGTGTCATATAAATTCCAAATTCTTTTTTTCTTCTGTTGATTAGGAAATTATTTGCATATACTATTAATAAACCTAGCACAAGGGCTACAAATACTGATACATATCCTAACATCGTTATCATTAATTTTATTATTTCTCTTTGCGAACTTGATACTCCTAGCATTGCTTGTTGGCTATCTAAAGAGTTAAACATATAAAATATTGCAACTCCTAATACTAGTGTTAAAAAATATATTGCATAGTCTTTTATGCTTTTTGTCATATTTTTTAAGGATAATTTAAATAACATCGTTTAAATCACCTCCAAGAAGTGTTTGCACCTCTATTATCTTTTCGAAAAATTGCTTTCTTGTGTCCTTTCCTTTTATTATTTCATTAAAGATTTTTCCATCTTTGATAAATAATATTCTGTTTGCATAAGATGCTGTAAAGGCATCGTGTGTAACCATTAATATGGTTGCATTCATTTTTTGGTTTAGAAATTCAAAGTTTTCTAGTAATTGCCTGGCTGATTTTGAGTCAAGTGCTCCTGTTGGCTCATCTGCTAGTACTAGCTTCGGGTTTGTTATTATTGCTCTTGCTGATGCTATTCTTTGCTTTTGCCCTCCAGATACTTGATATGGGTACTTTTCTAGAATTTCTTTTATTCCTAATTTTTCTGAAATTTCTTTTACTCTTTTGTCTATTTCTTTTACATTTATTTTTTGTATGGTTAAGGCTATTGCTATGTTTTCATATGCTGTTAGTGTGTCTAGTAAATTGAAGTCTTGAAATATGAAACCTAGTTCTTCTCTTCTGAATTTGTTTAATTTGTTTCCTCTTAGTCTTGTTATGTCTTCTCCTTTTACTATTATGTGCCCTGATGTTACTCTGTCTATTGTTGATATTGTGTTTAGTAGTGTGCTTTTTCCAGATCCACTTGCTCCCATTATTCCAACAAATTCTCCTTTTTCAACCTCAAAACTGATGTTGTCTATTGCTTTGGTTAAATTGCTTTTGTTTCCATAGTATTTCTCTATGTTTTTTACTTCTAATACTTTTTCCATTTTTTCTCCTTCCTTCCGTATCGCTCGTTCCTCGCTAACGGCTTTTTTGTTTGCAACTTCTCTCCGTTCTGTTGCATAAGTTATCCGTATCGCTCGTTCCTCGCTAACGGCTTTTTTGTTTGCAACTTCTCTCCGTTCTGTTGCATAAGTTATCCGTATCGCTCGTTCCTCGCTAACGGCTTTTTTGTTTGCAACTTCTCTCTGTTCTGTTGCATAAGTTATCCGTATCGCTCGTTCCTCGCTAACGGCTAACTTAAT